>JACCYK010000265.1 GCA_013696525.1 Chloroflexia bacterium | reverse complement strand
ATCCAAGGGAGTCGAGCGCGGCCTTGGCGGCGGCACTAATGCGCCGGCCATCGGCCCGGCCAGCGACCCGGTTGATCAACACCGGCATCACCTTGCCCATCTCGTTCGGCCCGCTGGCGCCCGCGTCGCGGACGGCCTCATCGGCCAGGGCGGCGAGATCGGCATCGGAAAGCTCGGCCGGCAGGTAGCGTTGCAATACCGCGAGCTGGGCTTCTTCCTTTTCCGCGAGATCGATGCGGCCCGCCTGCCGGTACTGGCCGGCGGCATCCGCCAACTGCTTGCCAACCTTGCGTAGGGTGGCGACGGCGTCGGCTTGACCGCTCTTGCCGCGGGCGTCGATCTCGGCATTCTTGACCGCGGCCAGGATGAACCGGATCGCGTCGCGGCTCGTCTGATCACCGGCCCGCATCGCCGTCTTGACATCGTCTTCAAGCCGTTGCCGGATGCTCGTCTCCATGTCTTTCCTCATCACCGCGCCGGCCCCTATCCCATTGCCGCCAACTGGTGACCGCCCAGGACATGAACGTGAAGGTGGAAAACGGTCTGACCGGCGTCGGCGCCGTCATTGGTGACAACTCGATACCCGCCGCCGTCGAGCAACCCCTCGCGGCGGGCGACCTCGACCGCGAGGGCCATCACGCCGGCCACGATCGGGGCGTCGTCCTCTCCTACCGCGCGCAACGCCGCGATATGCTTCCGAGGCACCACCAGTACATGGGTGGGGGCTTGGGGGCTCAAGTCACGAAAGGCAACGGCATGCTCGCTTTCGGCGACGAACGGCGTCCCCAACTCGCCTCGCGCGATTCGACAGAACATGCAGCCGGCCTCGCTGGTCGCGTCAGCCACCCGGTCTCCCTCCCATGGTACGATCGGTCATCGTTCCGAACCGTCATGAGGTCGTTGCCAGTATGCCAGAACTCCCCGAGGTCGAAACCGTTCGCCGCTCCCTGCTGCCGCATGTGCTCGAGCGCCGGATCAGCGGCCTCCGCCTTGGCGACTTTCCCGGCGTCCTCGGCTCGGATTCAATCGATCAGGTCGCGGCCCGGATCACCGGCCGCCGTATCGCCGGTCTCGATCGCCGGGCCAAATACCTGCTGTTCGGCCTCGATGACGATTCGACCGTGATGATTCACCTGCGGATGACCGGGCAACTGGGCGTGGTCCCCCGCGACAATCCACGCTTGCGGTTCGAGCATCTGGCGATCGAACTGGACGACGGCAATGATCTTCGCTTTGCCGACCAGCGGAAGTTCGGCCGCGTCCTCCACCTGCTCCCGGCCGACGTCGAAGCCTTGGATCGCCGGATGGGGCCGGAGCCGCTGTCAGCAACATTTTCCGCGCAACTGCTGGCCGCCGCCCTGGCCCGCCGGCCAGGGAAGCTGAAGAGCGTCTTGCTCGACCAATCGCTGGTGGCCGGGCTGGGCAATATCTACGTCGACGAAGCACTCTACCGGTCCCGGCTCCATCCTGAGCGCTCGGCCCGCTCGCTGACCAGCGACGAGGTCCGGCGGCTGCACCGCGCCATCCGGGCCGTGCTCCGCGACAGCCTGGACCACCGGGGCACCACGTTCTCCTCGTTCCAGGACGCGAACGGCGAGGCCGGCGGCTACGGCGCGGCCCTCGCCGTCTACGGCCGGGGCGGCAGCGGCGCCTGCCAGCGCTGCGGCCGGCCCCTGGCGAAGATCATCGTCGGCGGCCGCGGCACCCATTTCTGTCCCCGCTGCCAGCGGCACGGATGATCACCCTACGCCAGATTCGCGTGCAGAATAATCTGGACGTTCCCGCGCAGCGCGTTTGAGACCGGGCAGCCCGCTTCGCCCTTGTGCGCCAGCTCGGCAAACTTGGCTTGGTCGAGGCCGGGCACCGTCCCGGTCACGTCGAGGTGGGAAAAACTGACCTCCATGCCGCCGCCGGCCTTGGGATCGAATCCGACCGTCGCCTTCACCTCAAGCTGGTCGGCGGGGCTGCCTGCCCCGGCCAGAGCATGCGAGAACGCCATCGCGTAGCAGGCGGCATGCGCCGCCGCCAGCAGCTCTTCCGGCGTTGTCTGCTCGGGGTTGGCATCCGTGGTCCGCGCCGCCCAAGTGACCGGCAGATGGCCGAAGGCGCCGCTGCCGGACTCGGTGATCTCACCCTTGCCATCAACCAGCGATCCCCGCCAGACGGCGGTCGCCGTGCTCTCGGCCTGCGCCTTGTTTCGGATGTTCTCGTCCGCCATCTTCATCTCCTTCAGGGATTGTATCCCTCATCTACGGCGCGACCTTCCATCCGCCGCGCTTATGACGCCGGCGGGTCGATGTAGACCGTCTTGATCTGCGTGTAGAAATCGCGAGCCGCCTTCCCCTGCTCGCGTGAGTAGGACGAGGAGCCCTTCATCCCGCCAAACGGCACTTGCGGCTCCGCCCCCGCCGTCTCGCTATTGACGTGGACAATCCCGGCCTGGATCCCCTGCACGAAGTGCAGCGCCTTCCCCAAATCCCGGGTGAAGAGCGACGCCGAGAGCCCGTACCGGACCCGGTTCGCGACCGCGATCGCCTCATCGACCGAATCGACCGGGATCACCCCGAGCACCGGACCGAACAACTCTTCCTGGCCGAGGCGGGAATCGGGATCGACCCCGGCAAAAAGCGCCGGAGCGACGAACGCCCCGTCGCCGCGGCCATTGTCCGTCAACCGGCCGCCGCCCACCAGCAGATCGGAGCCGTCGTCCTTGGCCGATTTAACCTCGGCGGCGACGCGGTCCGCCGCCTCGTCATCGATCAGCGGGCCGATTTGGGTGTCGCTACCAAGTGGATCGCCGACACGCAACGACGCGATCTTGCTCGACAACAGGTCGGTGAATCGCTCGGACAACGAGCGTTCAACGATGGCGCGGGAGGTGGCGGTACATTTCTGGCCGCTGCTCATCATGGCGCCGTTGACGATGTGTTGCAGCGCCTGGTCGATGTCGGCGTCGGCCAGCACGATCGCCGGGTTCTTGCCGCCCAGCTCAAGCTGGATCTTCGCGCCACGGGCGGCGGCAATTTGGCGCAGCCCGGCGCCGACCTGGCTGGACCCGGTGAAGCTGATGCCGACCACCCGCTCATCCTCGACGAGGCGCGTCCCCACCGCCGCGCCGCCGCCGGTAACGACATTCAGGACGCCGGCCGGCAACCCGGCTTCAATCAACGCCTCGACAAAATGGAAGGCCGACAGCGGCGACTGGCTCGCGGGCTTGAGCACCACGGTGTTGCCGAACGCCAACGCCGGGGCGATCTTCCAAGCTGGGATCGCGATCGGGAAGTTCCACGGCGTGATGATCCCGACCACGCCCAGCGGCTCATCCATTGTGTAGAGCAGCGTCGTGATGCTGGCCGAGGGGTAATGCTCGCCCGTCGGTTGCTGGGCCTCGCCCGCGAAGTAGCGCAGGATTTGGACGGCGCGGCCGGTCTCGCCGATGCCCTCTTTGAGGGTCTTCCCTTCCTCGCGGGTGAGATCCCGGCCGACATCGCCAACCCGCGCTTCGAGGATGTTCGACGCCTTGTAGAGGATGTTGGCGCGGGCGATCGGCGACGTCCGGCGCCAGCCGGCGGCCGCTTCGGCGGCGGCGGTGATCGCGGCCTCCGCCTCGTCCGCCCCGGAGGCCGCGAAGGTCGCGATCACCTCGGCCCGGTTTGCCGGGTTCCGGTCGTCAAACGTTTCGCCGGTGGCGGCGGGGCGCCACTCGCCGCCGATGTAGTTCCCATACGTGCGTGCTGACGTTGCGTGTGCCACCCGCCGTTGCTCCCTCCTGGCCGCGTATGACAACGCGGTCCGTGGGCGAATACCGTGGCGCATTCTACCCCGTCCGCCCGGTTCACTGGCCGACCGTCACCCACCCGCCCTGCCGCCGGCTTCGGGTCGCGGCGTCCGCGATTTCCACCGCTCGCAGGGCATCGGTGAGATTCGGGGTTGGGGCTGAACCACGGCGGAGGGCGGCGACGAAGCCTTGCAGCTCGTCACGATAGGCTTCACGAAACCGTTCAGTGAACTGGTCGTGCCGCGCCGCCACCAGCCCACGCTCGTCATAGAGCCGGGCCGGGAACTTCTCGTCCACCTCGGCTACCACTTTGCCGCGCGAGCCATGCACCTCGGCCCGGATATCGTAACCGGCTGGCGCTCGCCAACACGCCTGAACTACACCCAGCGCCCCGGACTGAAATCTGAGCGTGACGATGCCGTGGTCGATATCATCAAACTCGGCCAGCCGCGGCTCGACCTTGATCGCCCCGGTCGCATGCACCGCCTCGATCTCGTCCCCGGTCAGGAAGCGGGTGGCATCAAAGTCGTGGATCGCGAGATCCCAGAACAAGCCGCCGCTCGTCCGCAAAAAGTCAACCGGCGGAATGCGATCGCAGGTGATCCCACGAAACATCTCCACCTCACCGATCGCCCCCGCCGCAATCAGCTCGCGGGCTCGAACGTAGCCCGGGTCATACCGGCGTTGGAAGCCAATCTGAAACGGAACGCCGCTCCGCTCCACCGCCGCGACGACCGCCCTAGCGGCCTCGACTGAGTCCGCGATCGGTTTTTCGGCAAAGACTGGCTTGCCGGCCCTGGCGACCTCGATGATATGGTCGTGATGCAGGCTCGACGGCGAGGCCACGATGACCGCCTCGACGTCGGGCCGGGCGACGAGGTCGGCGACATCCGCCACCAGCGGGCAGGGCGCCCGGCCGCTCGCTTCCAGCTCCCGGCGTTGCGCCTCATCCACCGCCGCCGCCACGAGCCGGGCGCCGGGAACCGCGCCGGCGATATGCTCGGCATGCAGCCAGCCAATGCGGCCAAGGCCGACGATGCCAAACCCAATCGTGGTCATGCCGTCCCTTGTCCGAACCAGCGCGGCCTACGCCGCGCCGGACGCCACCAGTTTGGTCCAGTCCAGCAGTTTCGCCAGCTGCTCCCGCAGTCGCTGGCGAATCTGCTCATCGGTCAGGTTGCTCTGCTCATCAAAATGCTGGCTGGCGGGCCCGACATAGATCTCGGGTTTGGGGAGCAGGTACATCGAGAGATACGGCAGGATGCGCCGCAGCTCCAGTTGAGCCCGGGACGTTCCATACGGGGTGGCGGAGGCGCCCAGGATCGCCACCGGCTTGCCGGCCAGCACTTGTCCCGCACCATATGATCGCGATGCCCAGTCAATCGCGTTCTTGAGCACGCCGGAGATCGACTGGTTGTATTCCGGCGTGATCAACAGGACCGCGTCGGACGCTAGAATCCGCGCCTTTAGCTCCTGCACCGGGACGGGATCCCCCTCGCCCTCGACATCCTCGTTGAAGAGCGGCAGCTCGCCGATCGGCGCCTCCGTAATCCGCATCCCGTCCGGTTGCACCTCGATGGCGGCTCGCAACAGACCTCGATTGAACGAGGCCCGTCGTAAACTGCCGACAATTGCCGCTACCTCGTAGATACCATCCGCGTTGAGATCATTCACCTGGTCCAACCGCGTCGTCCTTTCGCTTCACCAGTCCGTTGCCATACTCAAGGCACCGGATCGCTCGGCCTTCTCACGACTTACGACTCACGACTTCGCCAGCAGCCACTGTGCAACTCGCATGCCGACGACGACCGCCGGCAGGTTCGTGTTGGCGCGGGGAATGACCGGCATGATCGAGCAGTCCGCGATCACGGCATTGGTGAGGCCGTGGACGCTGCCCCTGGCATCGACCACGGCCGTCGGCTCCCCGGCCGGTCCCATGGCGCAGGTGCCGACCGGATGGTAGTAATGGACCACGTTGGCCTCCGCCCACCGTTCAAGCTCCGCTGGCGACTCAACTGCCGAACCCGGCGCCATTTCCTTGCCCAGCAGCTCCCGCAACGGCGACTTGCTGGCCATCTCCCGCGCGATGCGCACACCGTCAATGAGGACCGCCCGATCCGACTTTTCAGGATCTGAGAGATACCCATGATCGATCAAGGGCGACGCCGCCGGATCGGTCGTGGTGAGCCACAGCCGGCCGCGCGAGCGCGGCGTCATGCATGACACCGGGAGCAGCCAGAGCCACGCCTCCCGATCGTGAGGATCACGGCCGCCGACCGGCCAAATGTGCAGGTCGAACCCCGGTGCGTCAGCCGGATAGGGCGCGGAGCGCAACTTGGCGATGTCCTGCTCGCCCGGCATCCACTGCTGCTCGGCGAAGGCGGTCATTTGCTCAACCAGCTCCGGTGTCCCGGAAAACGTCACATTGAGCTGCGAGTGATCGTGCAGGTTGGCGCCGACCCCCGGCAGTGACAGCACCGGCTCGACCCCCAGCGCCGCGAGCTGATCCGGATCACCGATCCCAGAGCGGAGCAGGATGGGCGGTGAGCCGTAGGTGCCCGCGGCGAGCACCACCCGGCCGGCAGCAATCGTTTGCGGCCCCTCGGCGGCGATGGCGACGACGCCGGTGACGCGATCGTCCGCGACCACCAGCCGGTCCACCACGACATTGTCTCGAATAAGCAGGTTCGGGCGCTCGCGCACGGGATCGAGGAAGCCGAAGGCGGTGTTCCAGCGGGTGCCGTCGCGAATGTTCGCCGGCGACGGCGCGATCCCCACATCGTCATCCAAGTCGTTCAGGTCGGCGGCCCGCGGGATGCCGATCGCGTGGGCGGCATCGAGGCAGGCTTGCTGGAACGGCGTGATCTCCGCCGGCCCATAGCGCCGAACATTGAGGCGACGATCAGCCTCTCGAAACAGGGGCAGTAGCTCGTCCGCGCTCCAGCCCGGATTGCCGAGGGCGACCCAGTTGTCGTAGTCGAGCCGGCTGCCCCAAATCGCGGCGCAGCCATTGTGCGACGAGCATCCGCCGATCACCCGGGCCCGCTCAAAGGGCACCAGCCGGTCGGGATAGGTATCGCCGCTGTCATATCCCCAGGCGTTGTCGTAGCCAAGTCGAGCGTCCAGGAAGACCTCCGGCCACCGCCCGGAATTGACCGGGCCGTAGTCCGGGCCCGCCTCCAGGATCAGGATCGACTCGTCGGATTGCCCGGCGAGCAGCCCGGCCACGACGGCGCCCGCCGTGCCGCCGCCGATGATCACCGTGTCCGCGTAGGGTGGCAAGCTCAGGCTATCCGGCATCCGGCTGACTCCAACTCCGATGCCCGTTGCGGGCATGCACGACCGATTGGTTGGAGTGTAGCGGGCGCGGCGCTACCACGAGGAACTGCCCAAGCGAGTTTCCGATAGCGAGCAGGGTGTTCGGTGGCCGAGCGCGGGGCTGACTCCCGCTGAATCTACAAACCCGGCTAGAAGTCGGCTACCTCTTCATAGCCAAGCTCGTCGACCGCGTCACACCGAACTGACTGAGCTGAGTGCCCGGCGGGACGGCCTCGTGGGGACTGTATCCATTTCGCCGACATGCTTCCAACCTACGACCCAACGTCCAGCCGGCTTTCAGCCGGGTTCGTGATTTCAGGGCGGGGGTTCATCCCGCGCTTGGCGACCAGCCACGCCGGTCGCCTTCAAAGAGCGCCATCCAGCTACGCCGTCGCCGCTCCACCCACGAGACGGCGCAAGACCGTCTGCAAGATACCGCCGTTCCGGTAGTATTCAACCTCGACCGGGCTGTCGATCCGGGCAATGGCCTGGAACTCGGTCACGTTGCCGGCGGCATTGGTCGCGCGGATCGTCAGGCGTTGCTTCGGCGCCACGGTCTCGACCCCCAAGATGTCGTAGGTTTCTTCGCCGGTCAGGCCGAGTGAGGCCGCGTTGTCGCCGGGGAGAAACTGCAAGGGCAGCACGCCCATGCCGACCAGGTTCGAACGGTGGATGCGCTCGAAGCTCTCCACCAGCACCGCCCGCACGCCGAGCAGCAGCGTCCCCTTGGCGGCCCAGTCGCGCGAGGAGCCGGTGCCGTACTCCTTGCCGCCGATGACGACCAACGGGGTGCCGTCCGCCTGGTAGCGCAGCGAGGCGTCATAGATCGAGGTCTCGTCGCCGGTCGGGAAGTAACTAGTCCACGACCCTTCCTTGTCCGGCGTGAGCTGGTTGCGCAAGCGGATATTGGCGAAGGTGCCGCGGATCATCACCTCATGGTTGCCCCGCCGGGACCCATACGAGTTGAACTCGTAGGGCTTGACCCCATGCTCGATCAGATACCGGCCCGCCGCGCTGTCTTTGCCGATCGAGCCGGCGGGCGAGATATGGTCGGTGGTGACCGAGTCACCGAGCAGGGCCAGCACCCGAGCCCCGGCAATGCCCGCAACCGGCGCCGGCTCCGGGGACAAGTCCTGGAAAAAGGGCGGCTCCTGGACATAGGTCGAGCCGGTATCCCACTCATACAGGTTGCCGTCGGGCACCGGCAGCTCCTGCCACCGCTGGTCGCCGGCGAAGACGGTCCGATACTCCTCGCGGAACATGCTGGGATCGACCGATTCGGTGATCGCCGCGTTGACCTCGGCCTGGCTGGGCCAGAGGTCTTTCAAGTAGACCGGCTCGCCATTGGGGTCGAAGCCCACCGGGTCCCGATTCAGGTTGATATCGACGGTCCCCGCCAGGGCGTAGGCAACCACCAGCGGTGGCGAGGCGAGGAACGAGGCCCGGACGTGGGGGTGGATGCGGCCCTCGAAGTTCCGGTTGCCGGAGAGCACGGCGACGCCCACCAGGTCGTTGGCCTCGATGGCGGCGGCGATCGGCTCGGCGAGCGGCCCGGAG
>JACCYK010000634.1 GCA_013696525.1 Chloroflexia bacterium | reverse complement strand
ATCCGACACCTGAAGGCGGGTCGCTACGATTAAGCAAGCGCGGCGCGAACTGGCTGGCGGGATGATGATCCGGGTCGACGCCGCTCATGACCACGGACGACCAAGAGAGGTCGAGCATGGCCGAATCACCTCGCGTCGTCCTCTGGCAATCGCTGACCGGACCCGGCACCGACTGGTGCGAGTTGAGCCAAATCGGTGATTCGTGGCGTCTCGCGGGGACGGTGCAGACGGTCGCTGGCGCGGTCCCGGCCGCCATCGACTACGAGGTGGATGTCGATGTTGAATGGCGAACCCGCCGAGTCATGGTCGAAGCCACGATCGGGTCGGCGGCGTCAATCGAGCTTGGGTTCCGTGTCAATGAGCGCGGGCAATGGTATCCCGAGCGATACCCGGATGCTGCCGCGTCCTGGGTGCATCCGGCTGAGCTAACGGGCCTGGCCGATATCGACCTCGCCTTCACCCCGGCCACCAACATCCTGCCGATTCGCCGCCTGCAACCGGCCATCGGCGAGACCGTTGCCGTCACCGCCGCCTGGCTCCGCTTCCCCGAGCTGATCGTTGAGCCGTTGCCGCAAACCTACCATCGCCTCGACGACCGCCGCTACCACTACGAATCCGGCGGCGGCGAGTTCACCGCCGAACTGCTGGTGGACGATTGGGGTCTGGTGGTCCACTATGAAGGATTGTTCGAGCGCGTCGCGGCGTCGGGTTGAGTCGCTTAGCGGGCTCCGCATTTGTGTAACTGTGGCAAGTCGCTTAAAATGGAGGAAGGCATAATGTGGCGATCTCTGGCCATAATACGATCACAGACCAGATGCTGCGAAGAACCGACCCGTTCGGACGGCAGCGGTCCGTGTTCACTGTCCAAATGTCTGCGATTACACCGACGGTTCGGACCAGTTATTCGTCAGGAGGCTGCGTCGCGATTGGAGACGCGCTGGGAGTTGTGTCAAATGCGAATACAATCGCGCTTACCGCATCCCGGTCGATCTGGATGGCTGTAGAATCCGGAATGGAGCGATCTCGCACAACGTACATTTGCTCGGTTTCCCACAAGAGGTCGACATTTCGAGATATCAATTCCTGTTTCGTCTCCCCAAAACCCAGTGTTGTGCCAAGCGCATTCGATTCCGATGACAAGACAATGAGGACTTCCTTTGAGCGGCCTCCTCCAAATTGCTCGGGAACGATCGGATAAAAGGTTGAGGTAAAGAAGTCGATGTACCAAAATCCGACGAACCCGAGCACGAGTAATAAGCCATAAAGGTAGCCAATAGCGTGGAGCCAAGCGCGCTGATGATGATTTCTGGTGGAGGCCTCTCGATTTGTCAATACGTAGGTGGTAACCACAATCGGTGTCAAGAAGAGAATCCAAAGGAGCGAATCAATGCTACGCCAATCAATTGCTGCGATGAGATCAGAACGAAAGTCAATGCCGGATACAGTGACCCATCTCCAGATTCCTGCTGCGACGATAACAATAATGCAAGCGGTTGAAACTGTGCTCAGCCAGAACAAAACCGAAACGCGCTTGTCCTTTCTGCTGCCATTTGACCGTAAGAACTCGACGAAGCCCAGTACGGCTATTACTATCGCTACGATGATATTGATAAGTAGCAGCAGTGGTAACGTCGCCAGGAATCCCGTCAAGACGAATCGAGGGCGTAGTATCGAGAAATCGGATACGCCGATTTTGAACAGGTACATGTTGACGACGAGCAGTCCGAGCACGTAACCAGACACCGCAACAATTGTCAGAAGCTGCCCGATGCTGGCAACGGAAACCCGCTGCGTGAACGAGACGATGCTCGCGGTGCTTGGTCGGGTGCCGTCAGCTATGGCATTGCTCTGCTTCGAATGCACTTCGGGGTACGTTATCTCTTCGGTCATCAAGTAGTCTCACGCCTGCATCGAAGGCTTCGGAACCATTGGAAGGCTTCAATTCGATCGTGCCGTGGACTTACACCAGTCACAATGCACCAGTCGAAGATGTGTTGAAAAATGGACAAAGACTGTATCTCATTTGCAAGGAGTGTTGTAGATACCTCCTAACCCGTTGTTCGGAAAGCAATACTGCAACACTGGAAACGACCGGCGCAGGTCAATCGCGTCCTGTTTGACGGCAGCAACCGGGCGGCGCTCGGCTAGCACATCGACCATCAGGTCGGCGATGCGGGCCATCTCCGGCTCCTGCATGCCCCAGCGGGTGACCTCGGTGGTGCCAATTCGGAGGCCGCTGGGGCGGTTCCAGTCTTCCGGTTTGTCAGTGGGGATGAGGTTCTTGTTGGTGATGATGTTTACTTTGGCCAGGCGGAAGGCGACCGACTCGCCGCCACCGTGGGCGCGGACGTCGGCGATGGCCTGGTGGGTGCGGGTGAAGCCTTTGTGGGCCGCCAGCATCGGCACGCCGCGTTCGTGCAAGGCGGCGGCCAGGGCTTGGGCGTTGGTCACGATTTGTGCCATGTACTCCCGGCCGAAGGCGAGAAATTCCGCCGCCGCGGCCGCCAGCGCCGCTACCCGGTTGACCTGATGCGTTGCCGCCAGGGTGGGGAAGATGGCGTCGGTGAGCGGTCCGGTCAGGGCCGGATCGTTCCAGACGATGACGCCGCTTTGGGGGCCGGAGAAGGTCTTGCCGGCGGAGCCGGTGAGGACCGCCGCGCCCTCCCGTAGCGGGTCCTGGAACTGGCCGCCGCCAATCAGGCCGAGCTGGTGCGCCCCGTCGAAGAAGATGCGCCCGCCCCACTCGCCAGCAATCTCCGCCATTCGCGCCACCGGGAAGGGGAAGAGGGTCATCGAGGCGCCGAGGGCGACGATCTTGGGTTGGATGGTACGAGCCGTCCGCGCGAACGCCTCCAGATCGACCTCCAGCTCCACCGGGTCCATCGGCACGTCGTGGATGCGAAGACCACGCACGCCGGCCGGGCCGTCGCCGCGGTTGCTGGAGTGGCCGCCGAACGGCTGCGTCACGCTCATGATCGCGTCGCCCGGCGCGGTCAAGGCGGTGTAGACCGCCAGGTTGCCGAGCATGCTCGCCACCAGGCGGTGATCGGCGTAGCGGGCGCCGAAGACGCGCTTCAGCAACTCGACGCAGAGCGCTTCGATCTCGTCAATGTGGGCGGTGCCGGCGAACCAGCGGTTGGCCGGGCCGATGTGCCCCTCCGCCGCTCGCTGCCCGACCTCGGCCGCCAGCAGGCCGCGCACGGTGGGGCTCATCGGCGCTTCAGGGGCTAGCAGATTGAGGCATTCGTCGCCCCGCCAGCGAGCGTTGCGGGCGACGGCATCGAGCACGGCTTGCCGCATCTGGCGGGGATCGGCGGCGCGGTCGAGGACATCGCCGGCCCACGCCAAAACCTCGGGATCATGGACCTCGACGGTCGTCTCCGGCGCGGCCGCGGCAATCGTGGTGGTCATCGCCCATCTACTCCTTGGGGCTGGCCGCATCGCGGCGTCCCGGCATCTTCCCAAATCGCGCCGGGCCGCTGAGTGCCGGCAACCAGCGGCCCCGGACCGGTCAGGTATACAGGCCCAGCCTGGCCGCGAGGTCGTGGCCCCGCTCCAGCACAACTTCGGGAAGCCGCGGCGTCCAGGGCAGGGTGAGATCGAACTCGGCGGTCGCCGCGAGGTGACTGTTGTCGGGCCGGTCGAGCACGATCGAGTATTCTACCGCGTCGGGCTGATCGCGATCGTCGTTGGCCAGCTTGACGCCGCGGATGCCGCGAATTTCGGTCAGCGGCGAGGCGGTCGCCGGGTCGCTTGGCGGCACCTCGTGCGGGAGCGAGAACCAGGGCAAGACCGTGCCGCCGCGCCGGGTGTCGAACTAAAAATGCACGGAGCAGGTGAACGTGTACGCGGTCTCGTCCCGTTCCCGCCAGGCCAGCAGCTCGCCTTCGGTGTTCAAATGGGCGGGCGGCTTGGGGATCTGGCGGGTGGGATCGGTCACGTACTGCATGTCGAAGGCAAGCAGTTCCTCATCCTCGGTATCGCGCATCTGGGCGATCACGACGTGCGTCGCCCCGCTCTTGTGATAGCCCAGGCTCACCTCGGAGGCGGCATCCAGGTCGAAGCGGGTGAAGTAGCCCGATTCCGGCAGCTCCGTCTCGAGGTCGACCCGCGACGTGGTCGCCAGCGACAAGCCGGTCATGTGCTGCTTCGGCAAATCGATCCGGGGCAGGCACAGGCTTCTCCGTTTGATCTTCAGCTGACCAGTCCGATCACGACGTCAACCAACGACATGTCCGCGGCGGCAACAATCTCACGGCACGCTGAGCAACTCTACCATTAGCGTATCAGGATTCGCCGCTGGGCGTTTGACGGTGCCGGGGCGGCGGCATATCATTAGCTGTAGCAACTATTAGCCCTGCTACGTTTGAGCCGTGGGCGCCTGATGATCGCCCGTACCGCCGTGGAGGATGTGCCGATGACCGCGGCGACGACGCTCGAGGAGCGGCTCGTGGCCGCGCTCGACGCCGTTCTCCCCCGCGTCAACCGCGCCATCCGCCTGGCGCTGAACCAGGCGGAAGGAGAGGCCCGGCTGACGGTGACCCAGTTCCACTGCCTGCGGGCGGTCGCGACCGGTCCCGGCC
>JACCYK010000218.1 GCA_013696525.1 Chloroflexia bacterium | reverse complement strand
CCGTGAAGAGGAGCGCTGCCTTGTTGGGAAGCCAAACCGATTGCTCGTAGGGAGCATTGAGCAGACTTGTCCAGAACCCGAAGCTGAGCTGGGCAACGAGGCATCCGGCAAGTGGCGTCCTTTTTCTAGCGACTTTCCCCAGAGCAGAAGCAAAGTCGCGGACTTGATTTGCCTGCAGGAGACCCTCTCGAAAGAACCACATGTCGGTATCGTAGTGATGGGACAAGGCGGTGTGGATGCTATTACGTAGCGCTACTTCAACGGCATGGAGGGAGGGCACGAGCGCCTCGGCGAGATCGATATTCCAGAAGTAGTTCGTGACCATGGCGAGGTCGCTATCGCCAAACTTCCGATACGTTTCTAACCGCACTCGTGACAGCGGGCCGTAGAGATTGGCAACGAAATCTTCGGTCATTTATGGACCTCGTTCGTCTCGCTACGGGGCCGTCCACTCCCTTGAGAGAGAGCCGCATTTCGAGTATCATCGCAGTGATTTCCCCGGGTTTCCCCTGACCTCCTCGCGGGGAGGTTACGATCCCGGGGTACGATTCTTAACACGCCGTGGAAGCCGGCGAAACTCCTTCTACCCCACAACGAAGTCACGTTTTGTGATGGCGCGCTCACAAAGCTACGGCCCCAGCCTAGGCGGCGCCGGCGCCGCTCGCGATGTTGGCGCCGCATCATCATCTGGCGCAACGTCGTCACCGGCGATCGGCGGGGCGATGGCGGCGCCGGCACCCGGCGGTCCGAGCTGGATGTCGGATAGCGGCGGCAGGACCAGCGGCGTGTGCTGGAAGACGGCGTTGGCGAGGGTGTCGGTGATGAGGATCTCACCGTTCGGGGCGGTGCCGATCCCGGTTGGGCGTTGTAGGCGCTCGCCGTTGACGCTGGTGATCGACTCGACCTGTTGCCCAACAGCATCGAGCACCTCGACGCTGCCGGTATCGGCCGCGGTGACATAGAGGTTCCCGTTCCGGCTAAAGGTCAGATAGGGCTGGAAGGCGGGCCGCATCCCGCTCGGGTCCGGGGCCGGCCAGGCCGCCACCGGCCACGGCGACACCGGCTCCCCGGCCGGCGTGAAGCGGCTGATCCGGGCGTTGCCGGAGTCGGCGACGTGGATGATGCCAGCGGCATCGACCGCGATCCCGACCGGCTCGATGAGTTGCCCGGGGGCCATGCCATAGCCGCCCCAAACCCGGCGAAACTCGCCATCGGCGCCGAAGACCTGGATCCGCTCGTTGCCAGTGTCGACCACGTAGATTTCGTCGTCGTGGGCCACCACATCGCGCGGGCCGAAGAAGGAGCCGGTCTGGCTCGTCACCAGGGCCGGGTCATCGGTCGTATCCGCCGCCGCCCGGAAACCGGCGGCGTCCGACGCCCCGCCTAGCTCCAGGACGACATTGCCGTTCGGATCGAGCGCGACCACCCGGTGGTTCCAGGTATCGGCCACATAGATCGTGCCCGCCTCGTCGACGCTGATCCCGGTCGGGCCCAGCCCGTTCGGCGTCCGCGCCAGCTCTAGCTCGGTCTCACCGTCGCCCCAGACGTCGAGGAAGGCGCCGTCGGCCGTAAACAGCTCGATCCGGCTGTTGCCCTGATCGACCACATAGATGGTGCCGTCCGCCGCCGCCGCGACCCCGACCGGCTGGTTGAACTGCCCGTCGGCGGCGCCCTGGCCGGCCCGATCAACGAGCGAGTACGGACCGCTGCTGGGCGCGATCCGCCCCGCCAGCTCAGCATTGAGTCCGATCGCCACCATCTCGTATCCCGGCTCGACCACGCCTTCCCGGTAGAGCAGGAACCGGCTGGCATCGAGCCACCGCGGCGGCCAGACCAGGTCGCGCAAAATCGCCCCGGCATCGGGATTGGCATAGGCGGCGGGAACCTGGCTGACCCAGGCGACATCCAGCGGCCGGTAGCCGGCCGCTTCCAGCGCGTTGCCATCTTGGCCGATTACGACATCGGCCCCGGTGGTCCCCGCCGTCCCGGCCGGGACCACCGAGAAGTCCGGATAGTCGCGGAAATACCAGCGGAAGGGCCATTGCACCGGCTCCTCGGCGGCGATCACTAGGCCGTGGCCGCCGGTCGCATCGCGGGCCGAAGCGTCGGTCACGGTCGCGTCCCGCGCCAGCCGGTCGAGGCGCTGCACCATGGGCAGCACCGCGCCGCTGGAGGTCCGCTGGGCCAGCAGGTCGGTGCCGGTATCGCCCCGGAAGAGGGTCAGCATCACGGCCGAGCGCAGGGTAAACCCGCCCACCAGGGCAGCCGCCACCAGCAGCAGGATGAGCCCGGTTTGCGAGCCGCGGCCGGCGGCCCGCTCGGATCGGGCCAGCATCCAGGCGGCATAGGCCAGGGGCACCGTCACCAGCATGACGACGACCACGGCCGGCAGGGAGGCGGCGACGCCGCTCCCGTTCGGCGCGGGGTCAGTGAGCAGGATGCCGACCGCGGCCAGCGACAGCAGGAGGCCGAGGATAACGAGGGCCAGGGCGCCGCTGGCGCCGGCACGGACATGGCGCCAGTCCACCCGCGCTAGTGCCTCGCCGAGGGCAGCCGCGCCCAGCAAGACCAGGGGCAAGGCGACGAAGACCGCGTCCTCGCTGCCCCGGCCGGCGCTGAACGACCAGAGAACCAGGGCGGCGACGAACCACCCGCCAAAGAAGACCCCCCCGAACCGTCGCAGGCCCGGCAAGGCCAGGCCCAGCGCGGCGAGGAGGCTCATCAGCGCCGCCAGCGGCTCATAGAGCAGGACCTCCATCAAGAAGAACTGGACCGGCACGGCGGCGGGCCCTTGAAAGAGCAGCCGCCACCAATCGGCCAGGGTCTCCCCAACGCCGGCAATGGCCAGGGGATCGGCGAAAAACCGCGTGAAGAGCACCAGCACCGTGGCCACGAAGCCGCCGGCCAGGGCCAGGATCGAGCCGGGCGTTCGCGCCAGGGCGAAGAGACCTCGCCGCGCCGCGCCCTCCGGATTGAGCAGGATCGTCAGGCCGGCCCCGATCAGCATGGTCGCCAGCACGGTCAGCGCCGCCGCCCCGGCGCCGAGCATCGCGCCCAGGACGATTCCCGCCAGCACCGCCCACCGTCGCGCTTGAACCGCGGTGGTGTCCGTGGCGGCAGCCCGGATCACGATCACCACCAGCGCCAGCGCGAGCAAGGCGACGACAATCCCCGGCGTCGCTACCCGTGAGGCGTAGACAAGCGTGGGCGAGATCGCGGCCAGCCCCGCCATGCCGAGGGCCGCCGGCCGGCCGATCACGGAGCGCAACGCGAGCGGCAGCGCCACCAGGCCGACCCCGGCCGCCACCGGCACGAGGCGGGCGATCACATCAGTCGCACCGAAGAGGAAGAACGCCATCGCCCGCGCGATCAGCAACAGCGGCCCGGTCTCGGGCAGGAGATCGCCCGCCGGCGCCGGCTCGCCCCGGACCAACAGCCAGGCGTTGTAGGCATGGCTCGCTTCGTCGGGCGAGAGGGCCCAACCGTCGAGCTGGACCAGCCGCACGGCCAGGGCAACGACGAGGACGATAATCCACGCCACCGTCTCCCAGGTCACCGCCGCCAGGTTGAGTGAGCGGTCCAGGATTGATCCACCCGGCGCCATCTCGTCCGCTTGTCTTGGCATGGCGCTCACGGCGGGCAGTCTCCCTTGATCCATTGGATGAAGCGTGTCCCCTTAGTAGCGAATCGTATTGAACAGCGGGACGAGATCGTCCCGCACGTACATGGTGTAGGTG
>JACCYK010000194.1 GCA_013696525.1 Chloroflexia bacterium | reverse complement strand
GCTTCAGGGGGAGGAAATCGATCGCGGTTACTGCTCGGCGGCCACGGCCACGAGGACCGCTTCGCTCGGCTCCTCGGCCATCACCGCCGCCGCCGGCAGCGGGGCTTCCGCCACGACCAGGGCCTGCTCGACCCACGGCTGGAGGAGGACGGCGGCCAGCAGGCCGATGCCGATGAGCACGATCGCCATCTGCCGGGCGAACACCGTCCAGTCGTTGCCGCGCTGCCCGACCGGGATGCCGTTGGAGAGCCGATGCCGCGCCGCCTCGTCGTGCAGCCCTTGCCAATGGATCTTGACGACCTCGATGTCGGCTTTGCTCATATTCGGAAACATCATGCTTCCCCTTTCGACGACGCACTGGCATAGACACGGATCGCTCGCCATGTCCAATCGGGAAGAGACGAATCAGCTACCGCCGGCAAGATCGTCAGCAACGGTGTGTGCGGCCGGCTGATTCGTCATGTCCACATCATGCGCCGATCGCGACCGGGAAACATGAGTAGAACTACTCATTTTTCGGCAGGGAAGGCACAAGAGCGGGATGTCGTTGGGCAGCCGCCGCCAAAGAGCGCCGGCGTCCACGATCCTGCTAAGGGCGCTGTAAACTGCCCACGGCCGGTGCGTCCGCCGTGGGGCATCCGGTCGCATCACGGTCAGTCGGGGATACCAATGCCCAATCATCAACGCTATCAGTCGGGTCGAGCTGGCACCGCTCAGCTGCTCTGCCGCACGCGGGGCAACGGCATACCAGGTTCGAGCCGCGGCGTATCTGAGCGTTGGGAGCCGGAGGGGAGCGCGATACCCGCACGGTCGCGGATCCTGCTGGTCGACGACGAGCCGCCCCTGGTGCGGCTCCTCACCGGCTACCTGAGCCGTGAAGGGTACGCGGTGCTTACCGCTGGTGACGGGTTGACGGCCCTCGAGCTGGCCCGGACCGCTCGCCCCGATGTGATCGTGCTCGACCTCATGTTGCCCGGGCTCGACGGAATCGAAGTTTGCCGGCGGCTGCGCCAGTTCTCCGACGCCTACGTGCTGATGCTCACCGCCCGGACCGAGGAGGTCGATCGGATCGTGGGGCTCAGCGTCGGCGCCGACGACTACGTCATCAAGCCCTTCAGCCCACGCGAGGTGGTCGCCCGAGTCAAGGCGCTCTTGCGACGCCCTCGTGGGGAATCGGCCCAGGATGATGCGCTCCCACCGCCCCAATCGCTTGGCGATCTAGTGATCGACCGCGCTCGGTTCGAAGTGACCCAGCGCGAGGAGGTGGTCGCCTTGACCCCACGCGAGTTCCAGCTCCTGGCGGTGCTCGCCGAGTACCCGGGCCGCGTCTTCACGCGGCAGGAGCTGCTGGACCGGGTCTGGGGTGATCGAGCCTACGACGAGCACATCGTCGAGGTCTACATCGCGAATCTCCGGCGTAAGCTGGACGACGATCCGAGCCAGTCCCGCTACCTGCAGACGGTGCGTGGGGTCGGGTATCGCCTGGCGCGGGAGGTCAGGGCACCATGAGGCGTCCGCTCCGCGGATTGCGCGCTCGTCTCTTCCTGGCGCATCTCGCGGTCATCCTCATTGGCGCGGCCACCTTGGTGCTGGTCGCGCTGGCCCTGGCGCCGGGCCTCATCGACTTCCACCTGGGAGTGCTGCTGGGCCGCCAGCCGATGGCGCCCCTCGCCGACGGAGCAATGAACCCCGCCTTGCGTGACGCCGTGCAGCGGTCGCAGAACCAGGCGCTGCTGGTAGGCGCCGCCGGAGCACTGGTGGCCGGCCTGATTGCCAGTGCGCTCGTCACCCGCCAGATCGTCGGACCGGTGCAGCGTCTCGCCGCGGCGGCGCGGCACCTGGCCGCCGGCCATTACGCCGAGCGGGTGCCGCCCAGTGACACGACCGAGCTGGACGTCCTGACCCACGCCTTCAACGATATGGCGGCTGCCTTGGAAGCTGGTGAGGCCCATCGCCTGCAGCTCATCGGCGACGTCGCTCACGAGCTGCGCACGCCCATCAGCACGCTGGAGGGCTACTTGGCCGGCCTGGCCGACGGGGTGGTCGAGCCGAGCGAGGAAACCTGGGTGCTCTTGCGAGAGGAAGCGGGGCGCGTCCGGCGACTGGTGGAGGATCTGCACGCCCTGTGGCGGACCGAGGCCAGTCCGCTGCACCTGGATCTGACGCCCCTTGTCCCGGCGGCGCTGATCGCCTCCAGCGTCACCCGGCTCGGCCCGGACTTCGTCGCCAAAGGCCTGACGCTAAACGTCAGCCTGTCGGCGGGCCTGCCGCGAGTGTGGGCTGATCGGGATCGCGCCCTCCAGGTCCTCACCAACCTGCTCAGCAATGCCCTGCGCGCCACCGCGGCCCCGGGCGAGGTCGAGATCATCGTCGTGAACGAGGGGACGACCGTGCGGTTCAGCCTGCGCGACACGGGGATCGGGCTGGCGCCGGAGCATCTGCCGCTCGTGTTCGACCGGTTCTACCGGGTGGATACGTCGCGGAGTCGGGCCCGCGGCGGCTCCGGGGTCGGCCTGGCGATTGCCAAAGCCCTGGTGGAGGCGATGGGCGGCCGCATCTGGGCCACTTCACCAGGCCCGGGACAGGGAGCGACATTCTCCTTCACGCTACCCGTCGCCTAGCCACCGGCGCGCTCGACCCTCCTGTTCACTGCTTCCCCGAATTGGCACGGCTTTGAGCGAATCTTGAGCTTTTCCCCCCGGTCTCGTTGAGCTTCGACCCGTATGCTGCGGGTAGCTCGATGATCA
>JACCYK010000182.1 GCA_013696525.1 Chloroflexia bacterium | reverse complement strand
GGCCACGACTCCAAACCCGGAGTCGTGGCCGTCCTCGTCCGGGCCGGCGAATCGGCATCCCGGACGTGCCGTCGCCAGCGAAGGAATCAGGCACACTGCCCGAGATTTAATCGAATGCTATGAATTGCGCGCGAAGACTGCCCGATAGTGGCTGCCAGACCGGGACTAGGCGCCCCGTCGGCACACGCAACCCCGCTGGGAGGGATTTGCCATGGATCGTCGTCGCCGTTCTCGCGTCGTCAGCCTCGCTGGCGTCCTCATCGCCCTGCTCGTGCTGCTGGGGCCGATCGCCCCGGTCGCGGCCTGGCAAGCCACGCCGGAAGCCACGCCGGCGGTAAGCGGCGCCGGCGATCATCCCTTCATCTTCTTCGCCGCCGACGGCGCCAGGCAAGACCTGATCGATCGTTACATCGAAGCGGCCGCCTTGCCTACCTACGCGGACTTGGCCGCCAACGGCGTTCAAGGTGAGAACGGCCTGCTCCAGGCCTTCCCGCCGAACACCGGCACCGGCTGGGCAACCCTCTCCACCGGCACTTGGCCCGGCGAGCACGGCTCGATGAACAACACCTTCTTCCGCACCGGCGAACCGGACTTCGCCAGTTCCACTCGCGCCTTCGAGCCCGGCATCCTCCAGGCCGATACCCTGGGCCAGGCCGCCGAGCGCGCCGGCCAGACGGTGGTCGCGGTGGAGTGGGCTGGCGCCCGCGCCTACGACCCGGCGTTGCAAGGCCCGGTGGTCGACTACCGCTCCTTCTATTCGGACCGCGGCGTCCTCGCCAACTACGATGTGCCGGGCCAGCCGGCGGGCGCCGATTTCTTCGGCCTCACCTACCAGCGGGTCGATCTGGGTGACGCCGACGGGTGGACAAACGTCCCCGAGTCGTTCAGCCCGGCCCAGCAGCAACAGCTTCTCGTCACCGGCAACCCTGGGACCGCCGAGAGCAACCCGGATCGCGCCTTCGATCTCTACATTTATGACTCGACCGATGACGACACCCTGAATTACGACCGCGTCCTGATCGCTCCCGGCCTGCTGGCCGGCGACGACGCGACGCCCCTGGCAGAGACCGAGGGGACGGTCGGTAAGGACGGCGCGACCGCCGTCGCCGATCTCGCCGCCGGTGACTGGGCCGACATCAAGGTCACGCTCACGGGCGAAGCGGAAGGCCAGACCGCCGGCTTCCACCTCAAAGCGATCGACATCGCGCCCGACCTCTCCCAGTTCCGGGTCTACTACACCTCGATCGCCCGCGCCAACGCCGCCTACAACGGCTGCGACGACGAGCCCGGCTGCGCCGAGCCGCTTGGCTTTGCTGAAACGATCAACGCCGAGTTCCCCTCCGCCGTCGGCGCCGACTTCGCCCCGCTCGAGGCCGGCGTCATCGACGAGGCGACCTACGTTGAGCAAGGTCTGCTGGGAACCGCGAACTCGGAATCCTACCTCCGCTACATCGTGGACACGCTCGGCGTCCAGCCCGATCTGCTGCTGCTCGGCACCGGCGTCACCGACGAGTTTAGCCACCAGTTCCTCGGCCTGGTCTCCCCGACCGAGGCGGATGGCAACGCCAACCCGTTCTTCGACGACCTGAATGCGGACGGCACCACCGACGGCCTGGTCGACGCCCGTGAGGGGTACATCCAATCCGCCTACGAAGCGGCGGACACCCTGCTGGGAGCTGGCCGCGAGCTGGTGACGGGGGCCAACGTCTTCGCCACCGCCGATCATGGTTTCGCCCCGGCGTACTGGGCCGTCAACGCCGGCGAGTTGCTTGCCGAGGCCGGCATTGTCGATGTCGCCCAGGGCGGCAATTGCACCGTCTCGCCGCCGATCGAGAGCACCGTGGGCACGCCCGATCCGGAGGCGCCGCCGGTCGGCGCCGCGGCTAAGGCCTGCTGGGCCGGCGCTACCGCGGCAATCTATCTCAACCTGGTGGACCGGGAGCCGGGCGGCGTGGTCCCGGAAGAGGACTACGACGTGGTGCGTGAGCAAATCGTGGCCGCCTTCGAAGGTCTGACCGACCCCGCCTACGGCGACCGGCCGGTGGTGGCCGAGGTCTTCCTCAACGAAGAGCTGCGCGACGTCGCCGGCACCGACGCCCTTCACCCCAGCCGCTCCGGCGATGTGGTGGTCGTCCTCAACCCGCCCTACCAGTTCGACGCGGCGACGCCGGGCGAGGTCATCGCGCCGTCACAGTTCTTCGGCCAGCACGGCTACCTGCCGGACCTGCTCAACCTCGACGCCAACATCAACATGTACGCCGCCTTCTTAGCCGCCGGTCCCGGCATCGCCCAAGGCGAGACGCCGCTGCCCGGCATCCAGGCCATCGACCTGGCACCGACCGCCGCCTTCTTGCTCGACGTGCCGGGACCGCACCAGGCGCGGGGCGAGATCCTGTACGACATCCTCGCCAACGGCGGCCAGCTCCGCCAAGTGACGATTCTCAACGTCACCGATTTCCACGGCCAGATTGTGCCCCTCTTCGCCAGCGCCGACGATTTGGAGGACGAGAACGCCAACAACGCCAGCTTCGCGGTCGGTGGGGCACAGGCGCTCAAAGCCTGGTTCAATGCCTACCGGGCGGTCGCGCCCGACGGCGCAATCGTGATTGCCGCTGGAGACGCGATTGGGGCGACGCCGCCGATCTCCAACTACTTCCAAGATCTGCCGGCGATCGAGATGATGAATCTGATCGGCTTCGACGCCGACGCTCTCGGCAATCACAACTTCGACATCGGCTGGGAGTTCATGTTCGGCACCATCGCGCCCCTGGCCGAGTTCCCCTACCTCTCGGCCAACCTGGTGACCGAGGACGGTAGCGACCCGGCCGCGCCCGCTTCGACCACGCCGGTGGCGGGCACCCCGGTGGCGGGGCCGGCCGGGTTTGCCCCGTCCGCCGTCTTCGAGTTCAACGGTGTTGAGCTGGGCCTGATCGGCTTCTCGAATACCGACATTCCCCAACTCACGCGTCAGGGCTCGCTCGGTCCCTATCGGGTGGCCGATCCCGTGGCCGCGATCAATGCCGAGGCGGAACGGCTACGCGGCGAGGGGGTGGAGGCGATCGTCGCCTTCGGTCACGTGGGCGCCACCGGCGGCGATCTGGCCAACCCGACCGGGCCCCTGGTCGACCTTGCCGGGCAAACAGTCGGAGTCGACGCGGTGGTTGGTGACC
>JACCYK010000168.1 GCA_013696525.1 Chloroflexia bacterium | reverse complement strand
GTCCAATGGCGATGATCCGGTTCGCCGCGATCGACTGCTGGCTGTCGGCCCCAGTCCCGGCCCGCGCGGCCAGCTCGGTCAGCTCAAAGCTCTGTTCATCGAAGACGGACCATTCGACATGGCCGAGCAGTTGTCCCTGATCGGAGTAGATCTCCCTGCCCTGCAGTGTATCAAGGTCGATCAAGTCACCGTACCGCTCGTTCGTCTTGGCGCCGGTTGGTGCCGCGCCGGTGAGCATGATCACGTCGTGCCCGATCGACTGGATCTCATCCCGATCGGCGATCAGCCCGCCTTCCGGCTTCATGAAGCCGCCGCCGGTCGTGATCGCGAAGCCAACGATCTCGCGCTGCTTCGGGTCGAAATACGCGCGTTCAAGGTCGCCAACCTTGTTCCCGTCCGCAATGACGGAACGCGGCCGGAGCTCTGTACTCTTCATGCATCCCACCGTTCCTGCTGCCGCATCGTCACGCCGCGACCGCGGCCTGATACAAAGAATACCGGACCGTGGATGGTCCGGTATTCTTCGCTGTTCGCCCTAACCGGGCAGAAGTCGAATGCTATCCTTCGCCGGTCGTGACTTCCTGTCGCGTGTTGTGGCCGAACCAGCCGCCGAGGCCGGCCGCGAGGATCGGCAACAACATACCCAGGAACGTGCCGAAGGCTCCGTTCCGGACCGCCTCGAACGTTTCGTCCGGATCAATCGCGTCGACGGTTTCCTGTACGGTTTCTTGCGCCTCGTCGACGGCGTCCTCGGCTTGATCTTCCGCCTCCTCGACCGTGACCCCTTCTTCCTCGGCGACATCGACCGCGTCATCAGCAACTTGGCTTGCCACGTTCGCGATATCGCCCACGCTTGAGCTTAGCGTGCCGAAGAGATTACCCAGCCCGGTAGCGGTGAGGTAGACCACAAGCAAGAGGCCCGCCGCTCCGACCATCAGTCCGTTCATCAAGCCGCCAAACTGGCCGCCCACGGCAGCGGTCTTGGCCGCCACCCAGCCGCCCACCAAGAATGCCACGATGGCGCTGATGGCGCTCCAGACGGCTGCCCAGGTGCCGGCATCGTCGCCGGCATTATTAGGATCGAGCACCGAGGCGCCAATCGCGATCCCGAGCACCGTCATGAGCAAGAAGATCGCGAGCGCGGTCACCAATCCAGCGATGATCGGCCCCCACTGGACACGGTTCTTGACCGGCCGCGCCTCATCCTCGGTCATCCGCGGCTCGTAGACCGTTGGTGACGTATAGGTGGTCGGAGCCACCACTCGTTCTCGTGTTAAATCGGGGGTGTTCCTCGGATCGTTCGGATTCGTACCGGGTGTATCCATACCTTCCTCCTATCGTCGCCAGTGCGTATCGCGAGACTAATGACCACAAATCCCCGCGGCTGCGTTCAGGCGCGCCGCCGTGGATGTGATCCGTGTTGCTCCGATCATCGTGTGTTCAGGGCCAGCCTAAGCATGGCAAGCGCTCGAGGCCCGCCGCGCTCGAAGAACGCTATACGCATGCGTCGTGCCACATCGGCGCTCGACCGGGTCGGTTCTGGTTCGTGGCGGCGGCGAGTGAATCAGGTCGGCTCCGGTTGGACCAGGGGAGGAGGACGGTTAACCGTCAGCATCGGCTGCCGCCGGGGCAACCCGCGCCACGCGCTCGGTGAGCACGTCCACCCAAAAATCAGTTGAGTTCGCCATCCGAGTCTGCCAATCATCCGGGCGGAAGAACGCGAGCTCAAGCCGGGCCGGATCGACCCGCGACGCGAGGAGCGTCACGACTCGGCCGAAGATGGCGTCCACATCCTCGATCGAAAGGTCGCCGACAAGGATCAGATACCCACGGCCCGCCGCCGGCGTTCCCGTCACCTGGCCCGCGATCATGGCTTCGGCCAGACCGGGCACGCCGTCCACCACGGCGGACAGGATCGTTTGCGGCTCCAGGGCGCCCCCGACAAAGCTGGTCAGCGACGGCAAGAGCGGCCATGCCTGGTCCGGCTGGTAGAGACGCGAGGCGCCCTCCCGCCGGTCGCGGAGGACGCCCAGGCGGGTCAGCTTGTAGCACTCGTGTTGGAGGCTGCTGATCGGCAGCTCGAGCCGGCGCGAGAGATCGGTGAGCGAGAACCCAAGGTGCGGTCGCGGCAGCAGGTGCGCCAGCACGGCCGCCCGGACCCGAGAGGAGAAGAGTTCGGCGAGCACCTCGGACATTCGGCCGATCCATTTCGCTGACGAGCACGTCCTACGAGCATACCGTAGCCGACCAAGTTGCACCACCGATCACGATCCGGCGACGGCGGTCCAGAGTGCCTGGTTGCCCGCGATCGTCAGCGTGACCCGCTCCATCCGGTGCAGATGAGCGAGGAAGGCCGCGATCGTGGGTTGGAGCAAATAGAACGACGGCGCGTCGGTGGCCTGGTGCTCGAAATGCGCCAGCACCGCCGTCATGATCGTCCCGGCGCCGCTTGGTTGGGCCGTGACCTGCAGGATGAGCGACTGGACGGCGTTGATCGTCGCCTGATTGCGATCGATCAGCCCCGACAAGTCGTCCACCACCGGGCCGTGCCCAGGCACGGCGGTGGTGTATGGCACACTCCCCGCGACGTCGAGTGCCCACAAGTGGTTGGTCAGTGAGAAGAGGTACGGGATCTTGTACTTCTCAAGCACCGCCTCGGGCAGCACCACGTCGGCGCAGAAGAACACGCCATCGACCAGGTAGCCAACTTGTCCCGGCGAGTGCCCGGCCAGGGGTACGACCTCGATCTCCAGCCCCTCGACGACCAGCGGTCCTGGTTTGACAACCTCGTCGACCGGGCTCGGCTTTGCCAGCATGAAGCCGCCACGCATCGAATCGACGGGATCGGCCCCGCCGAACAGCAGAGCGGGTTGGAGCAAGGGATGGCGCAGAAAGATTTCGTCAAATTCCGGGGCGTAGACGCGGGCATCCGTCCGCCTCACGATCGCGTGATTGCCGCCGAAGTGATCCGCGTGGCCATGGGTCGTCAGGATCGCGACGACCTCGCCGCCCACCTCCTCGCGGGCCGCTTTCAGCGCCTTCTTCGCCGCCGTCTCGTTGATGCCGGTATCAACCAGGACCAAGCGATCGTGGTCGCCGCGGAGGACGCCGACGTTGACTCCCCCCGGCACCACCGCCACTCGTTCGCCGACCGCAACGATCATGTACCCCTCCCCCTCGCGGACCCGTCCGCGCCGCCGCCAATGGCGACACTATACTGGGCGCCGGAGACCGGGCGAGGCGGGAGCTGAATCATGCCGGCAACACGCCAGCCGTACCATGTGGTCGAGGTCGGTCAGTTCGATCGCGGCGCGATCGAGCACCTCTTTGCCGAGGCGGACCGCATGCGGGCGCTACCAGTCCGGTCCCGGCCACTACAGGACCGGCTGCTGGCGACCATTTTCTACGAGCCATCCACCCGTACCCGGTTGTCGTTCGAATCCGCGATGCACCGGTTGGGCGGCGGCGTGCTCTCGACCGAGAACGCGCGCGAGTTCTCCTCGGCGATCAAAGGGGAGAGCGTCGAGGACACGGTCCGCATCGTCGCAGGCTATGCCGACGCCATCGTGCTCCGGCATCACGAGCAGGGGGCGGCACATCGTGCCGCCGCCGTCTCCCCGGTCCCGATCTTGAACGCGGGCGATGGCCCCGGCGAGCATCCGACCCAGGCGGTGCTCGATCTCTACACGATCGGCCACGAGCTGGGCCGGATCGACGGCCTTCGGGTGGCGCTGGTGGGCGACCTCCGTTTCGGCCGCACCGCCCGCTCCCTGGCCCGGCTCTTCCGCCTGACCACGGGCACCGAGCTCGTCTTTGTCTCCCCCCCCGCCGTCCCCATGGGCGACGACGTGCGGGCGGAGCTCGACGCCGCCGGCGTCAACTACCGGGACGAGATTGATTTGGCCACGGTGCTGCCAGAGGTGGACGTGGTCTACCAAACCCGGATTCAGCGCGAGCGTTTCGCCACGCGGGACGAGTACGACGCCTCCCGCGGCGTCTATGTGATTGACCGGACCGCCATGGACCGGCTCAATCCGGACGCGATCGTCTTGCACCCATTGCCCCGCGTCGATGAGATCAGCCCGGAGGTCGATAGCGATCCCCGAGCCGCCTACTTCCGGCAAGCCCACAACGGCGTCTTCGTCCGCATGGCGCTGCTCTCGACCGTTATTCCGGAAGATGCGTAACCCGCGCGGCTGCCGGACTGTTTCCCCACACCTCGACCCGCTCCCCATCCACCTCCCCCGCCCACAGGAGGACGGTGCAGGTGTGGTGGAGAAGGTTCTTCCAAAGCTGGGCGTTGGCGAAGACCTCCTCGTCGGGGCTGAACAGCGCGAAGATGGAACGCGCCGCCACCAGGACTAACTTTCGCTTGGCCCGGCTGAGGGCAACCGTCAGGCGGCGGGGATCG
>JACCYK010000137.1 GCA_013696525.1 Chloroflexia bacterium | reverse complement strand
CTGCTGAGCGGACCCACGCCAATAACCAGAGTGATCAGCAGCAGCCCGATCCCAACTCGACGGAATGGTCCAAGTCTCACGGAGCGCGACGCACGAATCATCGTCTCATCCCTCCCTCAAACCTCATCTGGACGATTCACAACTCGCGGCACTTGGATGTCGGTAGTTACCGTCAGGACTCGGTTGTCGATGGCTCCACGGCATCCGTGGTCGAGTTTAGGCCGTCCCCGAACATGGGCGGCAAGATCGTCGGATAGACGCGGCGGCCGAACTGGGTGACGATGATCGCCTTGGTCGGGCAGGCCCGCGCGCCAGCGAAGAGCTGTTCGACCGAGGCGCTATCCTCGTTCTCGAGCACCGCGACGCGAGTCTCTTCATCAAGCACGTAGATGCCTGGGGCAGCCCAGGCACAGGCGGCGTTGCCGACACAGCGGTGAGGATCAATGAAAATGTTCAGCCCTCGTTTGGCCCGCTCATTGCTCAATCCGTTGCTCCCTGGCGGCGAACACGGGTCCGCCGGCATGACACTGGTGTCTTGGGTGCGGACGGCGGGATTCGAACCCGCACGAGGGTTGCCCCCCAGCGGTTTTTAAGACCGCGGCGTCTGCCTTTCCGCCACGCCCGCGCGACGTTTGAAGTGTACCGATCCGGGAACGAACCGTCGATAGTCCACCGGAGTGCCTGTAAGCGTCTACCGCTAGGCACGTTCGGCCGCTACCACGGCCGATGCGAGATCATGCTGTCTGCCCAGTCCAGGAGGTCACGTGGATCGTGAGCTTGTAGAGCGCTTCACCCGCGAATCCTCGCGAATAGTCGGCTCCGGTGTATTTTCGAGCCAACGGATTCACAAACGTCAGATCGAGATAGAGCTCGAACAGCATCACCTCGCCGCGAATTTAAGCAGACCATTGCGGATTCGTCAGATCGAGCAACGAGATTGCAAGATACGGCTGGGGACGGAGATGCTTGTACTTTCGCGAGCTCGCTTTCACGCGCAAGAGGAGATGCTGCCCGTCCCGCGGGAACCACACGGGGTTGACCTCGGGCCGTCCCTCCTCGTCCACCGTGGCCAAATGACCCGGCGTCGTGCTGTCCAGGATATCGTGAAACTCGGCGGGAACGTTTCCCTTTGGCATGTCTTTCTGACCGTTTCATCGTGGATCGCGCCGCCAGCTAGGTTTTATCGCCCGGATAACTCGGTTCAACGACAAACTCGTTTGCGCCAGCGGACCACCCCGACCACCTGCCATCAGTCTATGGGGCCGGACTGGCGATTGGACCTTCGGTAACCTGGTGGTTTCGGCTCAGGGCATCGACCTCTGACCAAACCTCGGCAATCCGGCCACACTCGATGCGGAAGATGTTGATTCCCGTCCAGGTGGCGGTGCGACCAGTGGGGGGTAGGTCGCCAAGCGGCCCTCCTGGGTGCCGGTCGCCGTGTAGCGCTGGACCACCAGATCATCGTCGACCACAAAGAAGTCGAAGGCGTACTGAAGGTCGGGGAATGCTGCCAAGAAACCTCCCATCATCGCTCTCACGCCGGCGGCATCCATCTCCTCCGGGTAGACACCGGCCGCGTGGTGAACGACTTCAGGGGCGAGAATCTCATCGAGTACCGATGGGTTACGACGGTTGACGACCTCTTCGTGCCAGGAGCGATCGCTTGATTCTCCGCCTCCGTGGTGACCGGGCAGCTTTCCGGGGTGGCGTCGCTAGCGGTGGTAGCGGGGGAAAGTCCCAGGGTCAACCCGAATCCGACCAGCAGCAACGGGACCGCGCCATGGCGCATCGCGTCCTAAAGACTGGCAACAAGCGATCCACGGGGGACGCGGCTCAATCACGTCGTCGCCATGTTAGCAACGCGCACAAATGGGTGCAAACCAGGCTCGTTGTTGGAGGAAGCGGGGCAGAGACAGGGTGACGGGCCGGCCTTGGCCGCGACGATGGACGATCAAGATGGAGGACGCTCGGTCCAGACGCGACGACGCATTCGTCGCGTCTGGTCATGGCCGCCTGCTGGCTCTTGCCGGGGGCGCTGCTCGGAATAGCGGCGCCGCGGTCCGACGTCTGACGCTGCCAAGGATCAAACGGAGTCGCAGTACAGCAGCTTGCCGGATTGATCGTAGTAGCAGACCTTGATGGCCTTCCCGTTCTTGTCGTAGAACACCACCATGTTGTATTCCCGGCTCGGGTCTCGCTTGGTCTTGGGCGGATTGGCTTTGGCCAGGATCGAGGAGGGACGGGCGAGCGCGCCAAGCCCAAGTGCCGCCATACCTGCCGCAATACCTTTGCCGAGGATCGCGCGCCGTGTCACGT
>JACCYK010000102.1 GCA_013696525.1 Chloroflexia bacterium | reverse complement strand
CGCCACGCCCGGGCGAACCTATCCGGAAAAGAGCGCTAGGACGGCTTCGGGAACTCCAGGGGGGCGCGATCCTGGACCGAGTCGAAGCCGTCTGGGGCGGAGGTGAATGACTCATCAATGGCGGTGCCGTCGATCTCGCCAAAGATGCGGAAGGTGTAGTCACCGACGGCCATGGGAAAGAAGACCGACTCGTACACCCCGTCATCCTGGAACGCCGGCGACAGTTCGAGCGCCATCGTTTGATCGCCGAAGATCACCTCGGCTTCCAGCGTCTGGTCAAGGCCGATCACCGGCTCGGTGGCATCGCCGTCGATCGCCTCTACGCGGAGCGTAAGACCATTCATCTCACCAACAAACGCTGGTTCTTCAATGAATCCGACCGTAAAATCGTACCGTCCCTCGGCGACCTCCCGGCCCTCATGCGCTCCGGTGATTAGAGGCACGAGAGCGAGCAACGCGGCGACCGCGGCGATGGACAGACCGAATTGAACAAACCGTTGCATGGTAGGTTCCTCACAAATTTGGGGAAAAACGTTCTTCCCCTCAACAGGTTGGCACGTTACGCGGGCGGCATCGTTCAAGCCGGTCGTGGCGGAGGAATTTCGGGCAGCGGGCTGACGCCTGTCCAGTCGGAAGCGGTTGCCCAGACGAGGCAATGGACCGACCACCGAAACTGGATGAACGGCGCGATCGGGAGTAGGACCGTGGATGCGATCCGGGCGCCGCTTCCAGACCACGAGCTGAGAGACGGTTCGTCGCCATCCGCCGCGAGGACGGTTGTGTTTGACATCCAGTTGGTTTTCGGGACGACCATCAAGGACGGGTCCGGAGCCCGCGGATCGTTCAGCCCGGTTGTTGGTGCGATCGGAGGAGGCGCGGAAGTGGGCGCCTGGTTCCATCCGTGATCGTGGTGATGGTGATCGAGCGAGCCGCTGGCCAGGTCCCCGATCAGGTGCAGGATCGTGTGCGGATGGGAGATTGCCGCGCCCGCCCGATAGTCAACCGGCATCAGCACGATGCCGAGGAGGGCGAGGATGGCAACGACCGGTGGGACCCGGCGTCGAGATCGGAAGCACCCTGTCGGTTGCACGGCTCTCCCGGCGGTCACGATGATCGCGGTCTACCATTGTCTCGAACGCCGGCGACCACCGTCGCTACGCGTTGCCCGTGAGTAGCGACAGTATGACATCCGAGACAGCCGTTCTGCGACGAGCGCGCTCGCGGACGCCCGCCCGCGCCGTGACCGGGAATATCCCAAGCGTTCGTGGATACCGAGGGACCTGGAGTCTGGAGTGGAGCCGACTCAGATGATTGGAGCAACGATGAACGAAGACGTGAAGCGGGCGCTGGCTCAGGATCGCACGATCGATATCACCACCATTGGTCGGACCAGCGGCAAACCGCGCCGGATCGAAAACTGGTTCCATCGGCTGGATGACCGGGTCTACATGACCGGATCGCCCGGCCGCCGCGATTGGTACGCGAATTTGGTCGGCAACGCGGACTTTACCTTCCACCTCAAAGAAACGACGGCAGCCGACCTTCCGGCGCGAGCGACACCGATTACCGACGCGGCGGCGAAGCGTGCAATCCTGACCCGCATCATGGCCACGATCGGCGAGTTGGACAATCTCAACGAGTGGGTCGAGCGAAGCCCGCTGGTGGAGGTGAGCTTTGTCTAGGTGCGGACCCCGGACGAACTCGATTGCTGTCGCGCTATCGACTTGGGGCGGGGACTGAAGCGGAATGCATTGATGATGGTGCTCGACTCCCGCAGCTCAACGATGCCGAACCCGAGCGCGAGGAAGATCAGCAGCCGGCTCTCTAACAACCAGCCAAGCCCGAGACCAACCAGGGTCAGCGCCAAGAGGACCATGCGAAATCCTTCCAGCCGGCCAAGCAGACTGGTGTGACGGCGGGCGAGGCCGCCTTCGCCGTTTGGTTGGCCGCGCAGGCCGCGCCACAGGTGAACGATCCCGAGGGCAATCACGATGAGCGGCAATGTGGGATGCACAAACGACGCGAAACTCGACAGCGTGTTCATGATGATCCTCCAGGCTTGGCCGCTGGGCTCGTATCCCGGCCGCCGGCCATCTCACGCAGGGTGTCCGCCGTCGCTTGGTTCGCTGGGAAGAACGATTCAATCGCCAGCTCGGAGAGGGTGATGTCCACCGGCGTCCCGAAGACGGTCGTTGTGCTGAAGAACGAAAGCACGCCGGCCTCGCTCCGCATCCGCAGTGGAATCACGACGGCGTGTTCAGGCGTCCGGGCCGCGGGCGACATCGGCGATCCCGGCGGGAAGGGCAGGGTGCTCAGCTCCTCGAGCAGGGCGGTCAGTGTCGCG
>JACCYK010000061.1 GCA_013696525.1 Chloroflexia bacterium | reverse complement strand
GATGTCGGCATCATCGACGGCGCGGTGAACGGCGTCGCCTCCGGCATCGGCGCCATCAGCCAGCGGTTGCGCCACGTCCAAACCGGCCTCGTCGCCAACTACGCGCTGGCGATCGCGCTGGGCATGGTCGTCATCGTCGGCATTTATCTGGGACTCTTCAGCGACCTGTTCCGGTAACCCGGTGGGTGTGTAGGGAAACGACCGCGAGGAAGCCGTGGACAACTTTCCGATTCTGACCGTGATGACCTTCCTGCCCCTCTTGGGGGCATTGGTCACGTTCTTCGTTCCCCATATCACGCGGGAAGCGGCCCGGATGATCGCCCTGATCACCGCCCTCGGCTCCTTTGTCCTCTCCGTCGTCATCCTCTTCCGCTTCGAGCGCAACGCCGAGTTCCAATTCACCGAGGAATTGCAATGGCTGCCTGATCTGGGAGTCAGCTACTACGTCGCGGTCGATGGCATCGCCGTGCTGCTGATCGCGCTGACCACGCTGCTCTCGCTGATCGCCATCATCTGGTCGTGGGATACGGTCAACACCCGGACCCGTGAGTATTACATCGCGCTCCTGCTGCTCGAGACCGGGATGATCGGCGTCTTCGTCGCCCTCGATCTCTTCCTGTTTTACATCTTCTGGGAGCTGATGCTGATCCCAATGGCGCTCCTGATCGGGATTTGGGGCAGCAGCAACCGCGTCTACGCGGCGATCAAGTTCTTTCTCTACACCCTCTTCGGCTCGCTGCTGATGCTGGTGGCGATCGTCGCCACCTACCAGGCGTACTACCTGCAAACGGGGGAGCGCACGCTCAACGTCCTCCAACTGGCGCAAGGTGACTACGGCCGGACCTTCCAGTTTTGGGTCTTTGCCGCCTTCTTCATCGCCTTCGCGGTCAAGGTGCCGATGTTCCCCTTCCACACCTGGCTACCCGATGCCCACGTCGAGGCGCCCACCGCCGCCTCGGTCATCCTGGCGGCGGTGATGTTAAAGATGGGCGGCTACGGCCTGCTCCGGTTCAACCTGCCGCTCTACCCGGAAGCCTCGGTCGATTGGGGCCCGGTCATCATCACCCTTTCGGTCATCGCCATCCTCTACGGCGCCTTCGTGGCGCTGGTCCAGACCGACATGAAGAAGCTGATCGCCTACTCGTCGGTCAGCCACATGGGGTTCGTCACCCTCGGCATCTTCGTCTTCAACCTGCAGGGGATGGACGGGGCGATGCTCGTGATGCTGGCCCACGGCTTCAATACCGGCGCCCTCTTCCTGCTGGTCGGCGTCATCTACGAGCGAGCCCACACCCGCTTGATCAGCGCCTTCGGCGGCCTGGCCAGCCGGATGCCGATCTACTCCGCCTTCTTCCTCCTTTTCATGCTCGCTTCGATCGGGTTACCGGGGCTCTCCGGCTTCGTCGGCGAGTTCTTGGTCGCCCTTGGCGCCTGGCAATACAACCCCTGGATCGCGGCCTTCACCTTCGCGGTGGTGATCTTTGCCGCCTGGTACATGATGTGGTTGTTCCAGCGCGTCATCTTCGGCCGCGCTCCCGGCGAGCTGCCCGACCCGCACGACGGCGAGCTAACGCCCGATGAGCAGGCCGAGCTGGCCGCGGCCGGCGACGGGCACGGACATGGCCACGCGGCACCGCTGCCGATTTCCGGCGGGGCGCACGATCATCCCGCATCGGCGGATCACGGACACGCGCCCGGTGCGACCGAGGTCTGGCCAGATCTCACGCTGAAGGAAGCGTTGACGCTGATCCCGCTGGCGGTGCTGACCATCGTCTTCGGCATCTTCCCCGGTCCGTTGATCGACATCGTGGAACCGGCCTTCGAACGCATCCTCGCCCCGTTCCTGTAACCTGCCATGACGGGGACGCGATTGCCGGTGCAGCCCATCGACCCGAAAGACACGAGGGAGCCGTTCGATGCTCGTTGATCTCTCCAATCTGCCGACGCCGGACTGGATGCTGGCGCTGCCTCAGTTGATCGTGTTCGGCCTCTCGCTGATCCTCCTCTTCGCCGACGCCTTCGTGCCGAAAGAGAAGCAGTTCATCCCGCTGACCGCGATCTCGTTGATCGGCTATGGCGCGGCGACGGTCTCCCTCTGGTGGCAGGATGGACAGAACGCGTCGACCTTCTACGGCCTGTTCCGGGCCGACGGTCTCACCGTCTTCCTCTCGTTGGTGATCCTCGTCGCCGCCGTCTTGAGCGTGATGACCGCCGCCTCCTACGTCGACCGGCTGGAAGGCCGGATGCCGATTGGCGAGTTTTATGTCTTGCTGGCCTTCTCGGTCCTGGGGGCGCTACTCGTCGCGTCCGCCGGCGACCTGGTCATGATCTTCGTCGGCATCGAGCTCTCGTCGCTTGCCACCTACATCCTGACCGCCTTTGCCAAGCGCCGCGTCAGCGCCGTCGAAGGCGCTTTGAAATACTTCCTGCTCGGCATTTTTGCCAGCGCCATCCTCGTCTATGGCATGGCTTGGGTCTATGGCGCCACCGGCAGCACCGACCTCGACCAGATTTCGCTCGCCTTGCAACAGGCCACGGCCGGCGATCGCTTCGCCGAGCCCTCACTCTTGTTCGCGTTGTTGCTTGTCGTCGTCGGTCTGGCCTTCAAGATGGCGGCCGTTCCCTTTCACTTCTGGACCCCGGACGCTTACGACGGCGCCCCCACCCCAGTCACCGCCTTCATGTCGGTGGTGCCCAAGGCCGCCGCCTTCGCCGCCACCATCCGCATCCTGGTCCAAGGGCTGAGCGTGATGAGTGCCGAGTGGCTGACCCTAATCGCGGCCCTGGCCCTGATCACGATGGCCTTCGGCAACGTGGTCGCCATTTCGCAGCGCAACGTGAAGCGAATGCTGGCCTACTCGTCGATCGCCCACACCGGCTACATGCTGGTCGGCCTCGCCGCCTACCGGGTCGATGCCGGCTTCGCCGCGACCGATACCTACGACGGCATCACGACCCTGCTCTATTACCTCTTCGCCTACGCCTTCATGAATATCGGCGCCTTCGCCGTCGTCGCCTGGCTCCAGCACCGCGGCCGGGGCATGACGCTGGATGATTTCAGCGGCCTGGCCAGCACCAACCCGCTGGCCGCCGCCGCGATGACCGTTTTCATGGTGTCGCTGATGGGCGTGCCGCCCTTAATCGGCTTCTACGCGAAGTATTATGTCATCTTAGCGGCGATCCAGAACGACACCGCGCTCGGGGTCACGCTGGCGATCGCGGTCGTTGTCCTGTCCGCGATTTCGGCCTTCTTCTATCTCCGGGTCGTCGCCGTCATGTACTTCAGTGAGCCGATCCGCACCCATCGCCGGGAATCGACGCCCTTACTCAACGTCGGCATCGGCGCCATGGTCCTCGCCACCGTCTTCCTGGGCTTTTTCTCCGGCGACATCATCGCCCTGGCCGCCCGCTGGTCGCGCGCCCTGACGGTTGTCGCCCAAGCCACCGGTAGCTAATCGAGTCGTAAGTCGTGAGTCGTAAGTAGAGAACGGGAGCGTCACTCCGGTTTCCACGTTCCTGGACGACCCGCGGCGTCTTACGACTCACGACTCACGACTTACGACTTCGCCCCGGCGTGCCATAATGAGCGGAGCGAGGCGCGGTGCCTGCTGCCCCGGTGTCCGGCCAGGTGGGTCAAGGTCTGGGGCACGGCCCGTCGCCACAAGTCGCGCCTCGTGTCGCAACGGCGCGGGCGAAGGCGGATGGGACGGTAATGACCGATCTGAGCGCGTTCTACGGACCGAACGCGGGGTATGTGCTCGACCTGTACGACCAGTATCTGGCGAATCCGGCCGCGGTCGAGCCCGAGCTCCGCGCCTTTTTCACGGACTTCACGCCGCCGAATCTGAACGGGACGACGACTGTTCTCCCGGCCTCGGCTCCCGCCAAACCTGGAGTCGATATTAAGGCCGTGGTCGGGGCGGCGAGCCTGGCGGAGGCGATCCGCGACTGGGGCCACCTCGCGGCTCAGCTCGACCCGCTCGGCAGCCCACCGATCGGCGCTCCCGAGCTCGACCCCGGATTCCACGGCCTAACCGAGGACACGTTGGCGGCCTTGCCGGTGGAGGCCATCCCGACCGACGTCTCCGCCAACGCCGCCAACGCCGCCGAGGTCATTCGCAACCTGCGGCATATCTATGGCGGTCAGATCGGCTACGACTTCGACCAGGTGCAGATCGCGGCCGAGCGCGCCTGGCTGCGGGAAGCGGTCGAGCATGGCCGCTTCAATCAGCCGCTGAGCACGGAGCAGAAGCACCGGCTCTTGAAGCGGTTGACCGAAGTCGAAGGGTTTGAGCGCTTTCTCCATCAGACCTACGCCGGCCAGAAGCGGTTTTCGGTCGAGGGCACCGATATCCTGGTGCCGATGCTCGATGTCATCATCCGTGATTCGGCCACCGCCGGCGTCCGCGAAGTGGTCATCGGCATGGCCCATCGGGGCCGGCTCAATGTCATGGCCCACGTCTTCGAGAAGCCCTATGCCGCCATCCTGGCCGCGTTTGAAGGCGGCAAGGGGAAGGCGACCGCCGCCACCGACACCTCCAGCGACAACGGGATCACCGGCGACGTCAAGTACCACCTCGGGGCCAAG
>JACCYK010000037.1 GCA_013696525.1 Chloroflexia bacterium | reverse complement strand
CCGTAGAGGTCGTCAATGGTTCGCGGCGCGACCAGGCACGCCGCCGGGTCGGGCGTGACGGGCAGCGCGATTGGCGTGGCTTCCTGCGCCGCGACCGGCGCACGGACAGCTAACAATGCGGCGATCACGGCGACAACGAGGATCGGGACCGGGAACCGACACATGATGGCTTCCTCCGCTTCAATGCTGGTGCTCGCCACGGACGGGATCTCCGTTCCGTACATCCAGCCTACGAAGCCCAGGGCTCCCAGGTCATGAGGCCAGCGTCCCGCTTTGACTGGGAAGCGTTCCCAAACCGATTGGGAACGGGGTGAAGCTGCGAAACAGCTCGAGAATGGCAGCGCCGTTGAGCATTCAGAATCGCCGCCACTTCCAGGAGAAAATGGCACGACAAATCGTGGGAGATGGTTCCGATGTGGCCAGGAGCCGCTCCGAGATCGTGATCCGGCCCTGTGGTGATACACGGGCCGCTTTTTTCAACAGGCAGGGGCATGACGGGAACCGGAGGGCGCCCAGGATTCGTCAGACGCGCCCTAATACAGGTCCAGCTCGCCGCGGGCACGGACCACGCGCTCCAACCAGCGAAAGGTGATGATTCCAACAATCGGCAAGACAATAGCGAACCCGGTCAACGGCACGAGCTGTGACAGCAGGGCCGGCAGCGGGGCGTTATCCAGCATGGCGGCGGCGAGCGCCTCGAAGCCGTAACCGAAGGGGAGGGCGCGGGCCGGGAGGCGCAGCCAGTCGGGCAGCAACGAGACCGGATACTGGACCCCGCCCAGCAAGAGCACGAGCGGGAAGATCAGGTTGGAGAGTTGATTCGCCTGCTTCAACAGCAAGCCAACGGCGCCGAGGATGAGGCTGAACCCCCAGAGGAGGATGATGAAGAGGGCCAGGACGACCACGACCGACGGCAGGTTGGCATCGAGCCGGACATCGAACACCACGCGGGCGAAGATGAGGGTGATGATCGTGATGGCGAACCCTTCGAGCAGCCCGACGAGCTGGCCGCCGAGCAGCCAACTGAAGCGGGAGCAGGGGGCGAGAAAGAGGGCGCGTAGGGTGCCGGTGAGCCGCTCACTGTCGAGGATCTCGCCGCTATAGAAAATGCAACTAAAGACGATCGCGTTCGCCGCGATGGCGACGGCGGAATACGCCAGCAGCGCGGGCCGGTTGGCGTAGATGAGGCCGGTGATGCAGAGGTTGAGGATCGGGAGCATGATCCAGAGCAGGAGGTAGCCGCTGAACCCCACCACGGTCAGGCGCGCTTTTGCCGTCGCCACCAGGGCGGCGGCGACCGCGCGCAACTCCCACCGGAGGGCGTTAGTAAAGCTCAAGGCTGCCGCTCCGCCTTGCCGCGAATTCCACGCGGCGCAGTCCCCAAGCGCCAATCACCACGAATCCGAGCGAGGTCGCCAGCGTCGCCGCTAACGAGGGCCAGATGTCACCCAGCGAGGCGCCGTTCAGGGTGCTGGCACGGAGGGCGTCGATCGAGTGAGCGGCGGGGATAACATTCGAGATGGCTTGAAAGACCTCGGGCAGGCTCGACCGGGGGACCAGAAAGCCGGCCAGCAGATGGATCGGCGTCTGCAAGGCGTTGGCGATCAGATTGCCCCGCCGGGACAAGATGAAGGCGCTGGCAAAGGCAAAGCCGACCGCCAGCGACCCGCCGTAGACCGCGACCAGGGCGGCCAGCACCGCCAGCGGGTCGGCCACCGCGAAGCGGGCGCCGGCGATCAGGCCGAGGATCAGGAGCACGAGCAGGGAGGGGAGTGACCAGAGGAAGCCGCTGACGCCATAGCCGAGGATGACGGCGACCCGGCTGGCGGGGGAGAGGAAGAGGGCGCCGATCGTACCGAGGCTTCGTTCGTGTTGAATCGCGTAGCCGCTGGCCCAGATGGTGGAGCCCCAGGCTTCGACCCCGACCTGGCCGATGAGGAGAAAGCCGGCCGCGCTGGTGCCGGCGACCACGGACTGGCCGGAGGCCTGGTAGGTGATCCACATCAGGAGAAAGAAGATCGCCCCGCCGAGCGGTTGCCGGATGATCGAGATCAGGTAGGTGGTGTCGATGAACAGTTGCGACCGCAGGGTGGCCGTCATCGTCGCCCACCAGTGCCCGGCCGGGCTGAGATAGCGGACACCGGGGTGGGCGCTCATTCGAAGCTCCGGCCCGTGATCGCCAGGAAGGCATCCTCCAGCGTCGGCTCCGCCACCTCGACCGCGCTGACGGCGACACCATGGGCGCGAAGGGCGGCAAGCGCACCGTCCAGGGTCAGCGTCGGCTCGGCGCAGAGGATGGTAAACCGGGTCTCGCCCGTCTCGAGCACCTCGCGCGAGGCGCCGCGGACGCCGGGCAATGTCGCGATCTCGCGCTCAATGGTTGCCGCCGTGCCGTCCAGCGCTTGATTAATCGTGATCTCGATCCGGCGATCCTCCGCCACTAGCCCCTTTACCTCCCGCGGCGTGCCGCGGGCCACGATCCGGCCATGGTCGACGATGGCGATCTCGCGGCACAGCAGGTCCGCCTCGTGCATGTAATGCGTCGTCAGCAGCACGGTATGGTCGGGCACCAGGGCGGCGATCGCTTCCCGCAGGTCGACCGCCGCGTTGGGATCGAGGCCGATGGTTGGCTCGTCGAGGATCAGGATCGGCGGGTCATGGATCAGCGACTTGGCCAGGTGGAGGCGTTGCTTCATGCCGCGCGAAAAGCCCTCCACCCGCTCCGCCGCCCGGTCTTGCAGCTTCACCAGCTCCAGTACCTCGTTTGCCCGGCGCTTGATCGACGGCGCGTCCATCCCGTACAGCGTGCCGAAGTAGACCAGGTTGTCGCGAGCCGAGAGCTTGTCGTAGAGCCCGCGGTCGCCGCCGAGGACGACGCCCAACTGGCGGCGGACCTGGCGCTCGTCGCGGACGATGTCGTGGCCGCCGACGGTGGCGCTGCCGCTGGTCGGCAGCAAGAGGGTGGAGAGCATCTTGATCGTGGTTGTCTTGCCGGCGCCGTTTGGCCCCAGCAAGCCGAAGATGGTGCCGGTGGGGACCGCGAAGCTGATCTCCTCGACGGCGACCACCTCCCCTTGCGACCGCAGCCAGCGTCCCTTCTTGGCATAGACGCGGTGAAGCCGCTCGGCGACGATCGCGTTGGCCTGCTGGTGAGACGACGTCATTGCCTCCTCGCCCGGGGAAGGTGGTTCTCGCGCGCCCCGGTTGTGGCGGTGAGACGATGCTAACGGAGCGCCGCCGCCGGGATGACGGCGGCCAAGGCTTGCTCCAGGTCGTCCACCAGGTCGGTGACGTTCTCGATGCCGACCGAGAGACGGATCAGCGTATCTTCGACCTCGGCCCCGGTACCGGCGACGCTGGCGTGCGTCATTTGACCCGGATGCTCGATCAACGACTCAACCCCGCCCAGGCTCTCCGCCAATTGAAACACCTTCGTGCTCTTGGCGACCTCGGCCGCGACCTCGAAATCGCCCCGCACCGTGAACGAGACCATGCCGGAGAAGTCCCGCATCTGGCGTTGGGCGATGTCATGCCCCAGATGATCGGGCAGGCCGGGGTAGAAGACGCGATCGACGAACTCGTGCCGGTGCAGGAACTCGGCGACGGCGCGGGCGTTCGCGCTATGGCGGTCCATCCGCACCGCCAACGTCTTGATCCCGCGCAGGGTCAGCCAGCAATCGAACGGGCCCGGCACCGCGCCGGCCGCGTTCTGATGGAATTTCAACGTCTCGTAGGCGTCGGGGTCGTTGCCGACCACGACGCCGCCGACGACATCGGAGTGGCCGCCCAGGTACTTCGTCGTCGAATGGAGGACGTAATCCGCGCCCAGCGAAAGCGGCTGTTGCAGGTAGGGCGAGGCGAACGTGTTATCCACCACGAGCCGCGCCGGATGATCAACGATGATACCGGCGATGGCGCGGATATCGACGATCTTGAGGTACGGGTTGGTCGGCGTCTCAACCCAGACAAAGCGGGTATTCGGCCGCAGGGCGGCGCGGACGGCATCGAGGTCGGAGAGGTCCGCCAGCGAGAAGTCGATCCCGTAGCGGCCGATCACCTTGGCGAAGAGGCGGTAGGTGCCGCCGTAGGTATCATCCGAGAGCAGGACGTGGTCGCCCGGATTGAGCAGGTAGGCGAGGTTCTGGGTGGCGGCCAGGCCGCTGGCGTAGGCGAGCGCCCAGGCGCCCCCTTCCAGGGCGGCCATCACCTCGTGCAGGGCGGTCCGGGTCGGGTTGTCGGTCCGGGAGTACTCATAGCCCTTGTGGACGCCGACCGCTTCCTGGACATAGGTGCTGGTTTGATAAATGGGCGGGATCACGGCGCCGGTGGTGGGGTCCGGATCCTGGCCAACATGAATCGCCCGCGTCTCGAACGCGCTCTCCTGCCAATTGCTGGTCATCTGCTGGCTACTCCTCGGGTCGCGACGACGACGGCTGGGTGCAGCTTAACGGAAAGTCCAAGTTCAGGCCAACCAGGCTCCCGTGCCGCCGCTGCCGAGCAGCCGTCCGGCCACGCGGGCTGGACGGCAGAACGCGGAGAGCATCTTCATTGGTCCTGAGCGCGAAGCACCGCCAAAATTGGACCGTTACGGGGTCACCGGGGCCGGGTCGAGCTCGCGGGCGGGCGTAGGGCGGCAGGCATAGTAGGTGATGGGGGCCAGGATGAGGAGGGTGACGACGCCGACCAGGCGAAGCGCGGCCGGATAGGCGCCGGTGAGAACCAGGGCCAGGCCGAAGCCGGAGAGGCCGAGCGCACCCCCCACCTCGAAGCCGGCTGATTGCAAGGCCATCACCGCCCCCCGCCCCTCGGGGAGGGAGTCGAGTTGCAATATGCAGATGAAGACGAAGAGGAGGACGCTCGTCAGGCTGCCGATCACCATGAAGGGGAAGAGGATCCAGGATTCGGTGGGGATGGTGCCGATAGCGACGAGATTCAGGCCGGCGACGAGGACGGTGATCAGGGCCAGGGGCCGGGCCGGGAATCGCTGGAGCAAGAGGGGGCCCAGGTTGTTGCCGATGATCTCCGCCCCGCCGCCAACCAGAAAGAGCACCGCCAGCAGGCCGGCGCCGACGCCGGCCACGGTCCCCGCGAAGGCGCCGAAGTAGAGCAGCCAGGCGAACCAGGTCGCCGCGAGAGTCACCATCATCGCCAGCAGGGCCACCGTTGTCGGGTTGGCAAAGACCATCCGGTAGCCGCCCAACCAGCTCCGCCGCGCCGTGCCGGGTGGCGTCGCCGCTCGCCGGGGTAAGCCAAAGGCGCCGGCGAAGAGGATCACCGTCAGGGGGACGACCACGGCGATCGCCCATCTCCAGCTCGTTACGTCGGCGACCAACGTCAGCACTGGCAGGCCGAGGATCGTGCCAAGCGTGGCCGCGGTGCCAATGATCCCGATCGCCTGATTGCGCCGGCGGGGGTCGGTAAAGAGATCGCCCGCCGTGGCCAGGCAGACGCCGAAGATGATCGCTCCTCCAATGCCCGCCAGGGCGCGGCTGACCGCGAGCACGGTGAAGGTGGGAGCGACCACCGAGAGCAACGTTGCCAGGCAGAGCAGGACCGCCTCGATCTGCAACAGGATCCGGCGCGAGTAACGGTCGATGAATGGCGTCAATACGATCGCGGTCAGGGCGGCGAAGATCGCGGTCAACGTCCCGAGCTGGCCGGCGGCGGCGTCGGAGAGGCTGAAATCGGCGGCAATATGCGGCAGGAGCGGGCTGAGCAAGGTGACGTTCACCGCGGTGGTGAAGGCGCCCACCGCCAGGATGCCAACCAGGACGGGGAGCGGAAACCTGGTGTGCGCCTGATCCATCGTCGTCCTCACGATTCGGGAATGCGCTGACGCCGCGGTCGATACCAGGCAGCGATCGTTAGCGGCAGGCGGGCAGACTACCGCCCGTCAAGCATGCGCCAATGTGTCCTGGCGCGCATGAGTAGGATTACCCATTTCCACCGCCAGAGGAGGGCGCATGATCCGTTGGGGTCGGAAGAGCCACCGGCTTAGCCGCGGCCGTGCGAGCGGTGGCTGGCGACGTACTCCAGGACGTCGGCGCGGGTGACGACGCCAATGAGCAGGCCGTCGCGCTGAACGAGGACCGCGGGTGAGCCGGCCGCCAGCATCGGCACCACCCGCTCGATCTCCTCGTTGCCGTCCACCAGGGGGAAGGGGCCATCCATGATGGTGCTCACCTTGGCCGACAGCACCTCCGGGTTGCGGAAGAGATGGTCTAAGAGGCCCCGCTCTTGGAGCGAGCCGGCGACCGAATGGACCTCGACGCTGCACCGGCCGTCGCCGTTGTCGTCCAGGAGCGCGTCGCGCACCACCGGCAGCTGGGAGATGTCGTGCCGCCGCAACAGCTCGATCGCCTCGGCCACGGTCTGGTTGCAGCCGACGGCGACCACCTCCGGCACCTCGCCGCTCCGCTCGGCGACGACGCTGGCGATCCGGGTCGGTTGGGTGAAGCGGGAAAGGAAGCCGTTTTCGCGCATCCAGTCGTCGTTGTAGATTTTCGACAGGTAGCCGCGGCCGCTATCCGGCAAGAGCACGACCACCAGCGCCGCCGGGTCGTCGGTCTGGCGCGCCACCTCGAGCGCGGCGGCGATCGCCAACCCGCCGGAGCCGCCGATCAGGATGCCCTCCTCCCGGGTTAGGCGGCGGGCGAGGACGAACGACTCGCGGTCGGCCACCTTGATGAAGTCGTCTACCAGCGAGCGGTCGAAGGTGCCGGGCCAGAAATCCTCGCCCACGCCCTCGACCTTGTAGGCGTGCATGTTGTCGGGCTGAGTGTAGATGCTGCCCTCGGGGTCGGCGCCGATGATGCGCACGGCGGGGTTCCGTTCCTTCAAGTAGCGAGCGACGCCCGAGATCGTGCCGCCGGTGCCGACCCCGGCCACGAAGTGCGTCACCGTGCCGCCGGTTTGAGCCCAAATCTCGGGACCGGTGCTGTCGTAGTGGGTGCGCGGGTTGATCGGGTTGAAATATTGGTTCGGCTGAAAGGCGTTCGGCAGCTCGCGGGTCAGGCGATCGGCGACCGAGTAGTAGCTCTCCGGCGAGTCGCGCTCGACCGCGGTCGGGGTCGTCACCACCTCGGCCCCGTAGGCGCGGAGGAGGGCGACCTTTTCCGGCGCCACCTTGTCCGGCATGACGAAGATGCAGGTGTAGCCCTTGACCGCGGCGGCCATCGCCAGGCCGACCCCGGTGTTGCCGCTGGTCGGCTCGACGATCGTGCCGCCCGGTTTGAGCCAGCCTTTGCGCTCCGCTTCCTCGATCATCCGGATCCCGATCCGGTCCTTGACCGAGCCGCCGGGGTTCATCATCTCCAGCTTGGCCGCGACCGGGGTCCGGATGCCCTTCGTCACCGCGTTGAGACGGACCAGCGGCGTATTGCCAAAGGCGGCAATCACGTTCGGCCGGATGTCGGCGGTGGCGGCGGCCCCGGCGGGCGTGGTCGGGATGGCGGCAATGCTCATGGTCCAAGGTCCTCCCCGGCGGCGAGCGATTCGGGCGTCATGGGGCGATGAGGCGATGACGGTGAGGCCGGATTGCCAATCACCAACCAGAGCCGCCGATACTGCCCAAATGGTAGCACGGGCGATCGGCAGGACGGCCGGGACGCGACGGTAAACGGCCGTAGCCGGCGGTATTCGGCGTCGGGCTCGCGTTATCCGGAGGATTCGTCCGATGATTCCTGGCGGTCGGCCGCGAAGGCGGGGCGGAAGGAGATGGCGAGCCGGTTCCAGGCGTTGATGGTGGTGGTGACGAAGGTCAGATCGACCAGCTCCTTGTCGCTGAACCGCGATCGCGCTTGGTCATAGACCTCGTCCGGCACGTCGCCGTTGGGGAGCCGGGTGACGGCCTCGGCCCAGGCCAGGGCGGCCCGCTCCCGGTCGGTGTAGAGCGACGTTTCGCGCCACGCATTCAGCAGGTTGATGCGTTGCTCGGTTTCGCCCGCGGCCCGCAACGCCTTGGCGTGCAGGTTGATGCAAAAGGCGCAGCCATTGATTTGAGAGACCCGGGTCTTGACCAGCTCGACCAGGACCGGCTCCAACGTCGATGACGCCGCCGCGCTCAAGTCAAGCATCTTTTGGTAGGTGTCCGGCGCCAGTCGCCGGTAGGAAAGTCGAGGAGTCATCGTCCCTCCAATGGGTGTGACCGGTTCACTGTTCGGCGATCGCGGTCTGGCGCTCGTTGGCATGGGTGGGGCCGCCGCGCCAAGCCGGAACGGGTGCGGCTTATGCCGGGGGCTGACCCTCTCGGGGGGGCGGGATGACTTGCCACTCCCGCAGCGCGGTCTCCAGCAGCTCGACGGCGGAGGCGACCGAGCGCTCACCGCGTGCTCCCGCGCCGGGATTAATGCTCGACAAGCAAACGGTGGCAACCTGGCCGGTGCTCAGGACCATGGCGATGGCGGCGGCGGCCTCGGCGATGGTGAGGCCGTTCGCGGAGGGGGTGGAGGCGCTCGGCACCAGGCGGGGATCGAGCACGTCGGCGTCGATGTGCAGCATCAACAGGTCGCAGCGCTCCGCCAACCGCGCCACCGCCGTGGCAAAGGGGTCGCCGGACCGCAGCTCGTCGGCCGTGATCACGCGGACATCGGTCGAGCGCAACAGCTCCGCTTCCTTCTCATCGAGATCGCGGACGCCGGCCACCAGCATGCGGTCGGTGGGCACGGTGGCGGCCAGGCCGGCGGCTTCGCGCCAGAGCGGGCCGGCCAGGCCGGCCAGGATCGCCAGCGGCATGCCGGCCAGGATGCCACTGTAGGATGTCTCCGGGGTGTTGAAATCGCCGTGGGCATCGAGCCAGACAATGCCGACCCGAGCCCCGGCCCCGTCCGCCCGCTCGATGCCGGAAAGGACCCCGATCGCGGCGGTGTCGTCGCCGGCGAGGACGAGCACGGCCTGGCCGCTGGTACGAGCCTCGGCGACGAGGGCGGCGGTGCGGGCGCCGATGCGGCCGATGTTGAGGGCGGTCCGGCCGCGCTCGCGGTTTTCGGCGCCGAGGTCCGCTTCCCGCGGCCCGTCCACGGCAACGCCGACGGCTTGGAGTCGCTCGATCAGCCCGGCCTTGAGCACCGCGTCCGGCCCCGCGCCCAGACCGTCTTTCCATTCGTCGTAGCGATACGGCACGGTCACCACGCGCAACTGCATCTCACGCTCCATGGAAGACGCCCGCCCAGCGCCGCCGCGATCGCCGCTTGTCGACGCGCTCCGTGGCAACGATTCTACCCCGAGACGAAGAGCCGGCAAATGGCACGATGCGTACCGGCTCTCCAATGCAATCTCCGAGCCATGATCTCACGTACACTTTAGGGTCCCGGCGGCCAGGGCGATGATGGTCCGGCCGGGCATGTGCAACCGGAAGGGCCCGTGGCCGACGGCGCGTCCTCGGGCCGGCGGGCTGAGGCTGGAGCAAGGTCCGGCCAACCGCCGCCGCCCGACCTCGACGATCCGAACTACTATGAACTGCTGGGTGTGACGTTTGCCGCCTCCGCCGAGGAGATCAGACGCGCCTACCGCTCGGCGATCAAGGAGATCCACCCCGACCGCCAGCGAACGGAGGGGCGAGCCCGGGCCGAGGAAGCCGCGAAGCTGCTGAACCGGGCCTACGCCACGTTGTCGAAGCCGGCCGCCCGCCGAGCCTACGACCAGACGATCCAGGCCCAGGTGATCCAGGATCAGATCATGGGCCGCTACGTCGGCGGCTTCATGCCCGAGATGCAAGGGCAACCCACGAATCAGTTCCGCCGACCGCCCTCGGCGGCGGAGCGGCGCGAGCAAGCGCGGGCGAACCGGAGCGCGTTAGTGACGTTGGCAATCGCCTTTCTGGTGCTGGTCGCGCTCGTGGTCGGAATCGTGCTGCTGTTCGCCCTGATTGAGGCCTTGTTCGGCCTGGTGCTGTGAGACAAGCCGGGGTGCCGGTGGGCGCTCGCGGCGCGAGTGACTTGAGCGCGACATGAAACATGAATGTTCGGGGAGCGATCTCAGGGTGTAGGGCGAAGGACAGGCGATACGACGGCGCCGCGGTCGCGGCCCCATTGTTCTATCCGGCCACGGAATACGAAGCGATCTGGTTCCGGATTTCGGCGCCATGGTCTCGCTCGCCGCAATTGATTTCGTAGTCGCGCTGGAGATTCATCCAGAACTCGGGTGTCGTATCAAGCCAGGCGGCAAGCCGGAAGGCCGTATCGGCGGTTATGCCGCGGCGGCCCCTGATAATGTCCGTCAGCCGGTTCCGCGGAATACCAAGCCGCTTCGCCGCTTGGGTCGCGGATAGATGCAACTCATCCAGCTCGATCGCAATCTGGTAGCCGGGGTGAATCGGTGGGTGGGGCATGTGTGCTCGTCCTCGATAGACCCCGATCCTCTGAGGCGGCCTCTCCTCCACC
>JACCYK010000646.1 GCA_013696525.1 Chloroflexia bacterium | reverse complement strand
GGCGCGCGCTCAAGCCGCGGTCCCGGCTGAGCCGGCCGGTGGCCGCGGCGTCCCGGCCCGGCCGCGGCCGGCCTATGCCGTCCGGACCGACTGGGGGGCGGTCGGCATCCCGCTCGATCGGCCGCTTCCAGCCAGCTTCGGCCCGGAACTGGGCCCGACCGCCGCGGACGGGCGCCGCCAGCCAGGGTTATCCGGGCCGGTCGGCCCGATTTGGCGCGGCCTGACGGCCGTGGCCGGTCGATTCACATCCCGCCATCAGCCGCGGCGCGGCGCGGTCTACCCCCTCTCGAGCGCCCGTCGCCGGGCCATGGCGGCGCCCGGCGCCGGCAGTGTCCGCCGCTACCGCGACCAGCCGAGCTGGCCGGCGGAATGGCGGTCGAACTTGCCTCGTGGTCTCGATACGCACGTCCCGTCCCGCTTGCTGACCGTTGGCTTCGTCCTGTTCCTGGCGTTCGGCGGTTCCAGCGCCCTGCTCGACCGCTACCGGCATCAGGTTGCCCGCGCCGATGCCGCGCTGGCAACGGTCAATGGCTCCCTGCGGGCGATCGTTGCCGATCCCGCCCTCGCCGCCAGCGCCCTCACCGCCGCTGAAGCGGGGCTGGTCGACGCGCGTGGCGCCGGGGCGGATGCGGCAACCGTCCACCAACAAGCCGTGGCCGTTGAAGCCGCCCGGGATTTGGCACAGGGCAACCTTCGGTTGCACGGCATGACCCGGCTGGGGGCACTGCCCCCGGAGGTGCTGGCGCACCCCGTGCATTTGGCCCGGACCGGGCGCGACGTCTGGCTGATTGGCGGCGGCCTGTACGGGATCGATCAGGCCAACCAGCGCTTGGTGCAGGTGCTCGGCCCCGGCAGCGCCGTTCAGGGCGGAATCGTCCAATCCCCGCGGACCGGCGTCGCCGATGGGGAACGCCTGCTGCTGCTCGATGACGCCGCCCTGTACGCGCACGATGACACCGGACGCTGGCAACGCTTCTTCCGCGGCCCGGCGCTCGACGAGTCATGGCTCGCGACCAGCCCCCTCGCCACCTATCAAGGGAGCCTCTACGCGCTCGGTCCTGGCGGGGCGTTGCTGAAGTACACGGCGGACCGCCTGACCGAGGCGCCGGAACCGTGGGTATCGGCCACGGCCTTCCCGGAATTGCTCGCCAGCCGTGACCTCGTCATCGACGGCCGCATCCATGTGCTCTTGGCCGATGGCCGGATCCTCACCTTTTTCCAGGGTGTCTTGGAAGCATCTCGTATCCCCGAGGTGACGCCGGCGCTCGTGACCCCGGCTCACCTCGCCGGCGGCCCGGACACGAACTTTCTCTATCTCGTCGACACCGGGGCCGAAATCGGCCTGACGACCGGCCGCCTCATCCGGCTGGACGGCGCCGGCGCCACGCGCCAAATCCTGCCGCCCGTGCCGATCGCGGGCGATCTGGCGAGCGTCGAGGCGGCGCGCGTTCTGAGCCAGGTGCGCGACCTGGTGATTGATGAAGAGGCCGGCCTCATCTACTTTGTCACCGATACCGAGCTCTGGCGGGCCGCCCTGCCGGATTAATGCCGCCTGACCCCACGATCGCCGCCCGCCGCGCGACTGGTCCGTTGATTCGGCCCTATGCCGCCTGCCCGATCATCCGTTCTCCGTTCCGCGACCTGGAGAGCTGCCAGATGACCACGGCGAGCACGACGCCGGCGATGACGATCGCGGCAGAACCGCTGACCGGCGACGGTCCCAGTTGGTTGGCCGCAACTCCGATCACCGCCCAGATGACGGCCACGGCATACGCCACCCAGCCCTCGGGCGGCCCCTGCAGGCCGGCCCGAATCATGGTCACCGCAAAGGCGCCGCCAATCAGGAGCAGGGCCACGCCGACCGCCACGGCCCATGAGCCCGCATCGGCAACGCCGTTGACCGCCAGGGTCGCCGCCAAGCCGACGCAGGTGGCGGCGGTGATCCAGCCGAAGTACAGCCCCAGCGGCATGGCGACGAGCCAACGCTCCGCCCCGGCCAGGTTTCGGCCTGGGCCGCCACGCGGCAGACGCAGATAGGCGAGGGCCAGCACCCCCAGGATCGCGGTAATCACCACTTGCGCCAGCAGGAATTGCCCGGCCGGGAAGAGCAGCTCCCAGAGCCCATTGCCAATGTAGCCAGCGGCGATAAACCAGCCGATGCGCCGCAACAATGGATGCTCGCGCTGGGCCGGAAGCGCCTGCCAGCCGGCATAGATGATCGCGAGCAGGAAGATCGGCGTCCAGATCGCGAACGCGTAGCCGGACGGCAGGATCGGGGTCCGGTAGTCGTTCGCGATTTGGGCAACCGCGGGGCCGGTCAAGGCACCGGCCACCACTTGAAACAGGGCGCCGACGATCGTTAGCCCTTGCCGAGCGAAATCGACTGCACGGCTGGTCATTGCGCTTTACCTCCTGTTGACATCGATTCCTGTCCCGCCCCGTGGAGGAACAGGTGCATCACCGCGGCGGCGACCTCCGGCCGGCCCTGATAGCCACGCGCCGCTCCCGCCCGGCCGGCGAAGCCAGCCAGCAAGTGCCAGAAGGCGTGGGCCAGCAACTCGGGGTCGGCGGCGGCTAGCTCGCCGCGGGCTGCCCCCTCCCGCATCAGATCGGCCAGCGCGGCGACAACGCCGAGATACGCCTCATTGATCTCGTGGCGGTGCGCCGCCGCGAGGTGCTCATCCGCGTCGCGCATCATGCTGTCGAGATCAGCGTTGCTCTGGAGCGAAACGATGGCGAACGACGCCAGCTGATCCAGCTTGGTGGTGACGGGTTCCGGCGCCGCCGCGAGGCCCCGGATCGCTCGTTGAATCTCGTCCAGGACGAACCGCATCACCGCCGCGTACAACTCCGCTTTGGTCGCAAAGTGATAATGCACCGCCGCCGTCGTCACCCCGACCGCCTCGGCAACATCGCTGATCGTCACCGCCGCGAAGCCACGTCGTTGAAAGAGATCGCGGGCGGTGCGGAGCATCCGCGTCCGGCGTTCGCCGTCCGCTACGTCGCCGCTCCGGGGACGGCCGGGGCGTGCTCGCGGCGGTCGCGTCATCATAGCAGTCGAATCCTCACATATTAACTAATCGACCAGATAATATCACATCGCCAAGTTTCGGTCGAGCCGGGCGAGATTCCGGAACGGCGGCACAAGCACACCACCGGACGCCGCGTCGCGCTCGCGATTCAACCCGTCCTGACGCGTATCGGCTTGGGATCAAATCCTACCGCTGGTAGAACGCCGCGTTGACTTCCTTGAACGAGACCCATTGCTCGGGCACATCATCCTCGAAAAAGATCGCCTCGACCGGGCACACCTCGGCGCAGACGCCGCAATCAATGCACTCGTCCGGGTTGATGAAGTATTGGTCAGCCTCATCGCTGGAGTGAATACAATCGACCGGGCAGACTTCGACGCAACTATTGTCCTTCACCCCGATACAGGGCTGCGCGATCACGTAGGTCATCGCCGGGAACTCCTTGCCTTCGCCGTGGCAAAGGCGCCAAGACAGGTGGGGTGCGCTTGGACCCGCTTCCGTTTGCACAGGCGCTCGTCACCGACGAACTCGCGGGCACTGGCCAGTATACCAAGCGGCCAGCCCCGGGCGGCCGCGCGATCGATCCGGGACGCCGCGATCTCGAAGCGATGGCCCGCATCTGGCACCGGCGCCTTGCCAATCGCCGCCGTGCCTGCCGATTGTTCGCTACCGCCAATCCCAACCTGGTACCATCCCCCGCGGTGTGACGGACCATGCCGCCGGCGACGCCCGCGGCGGCGACGTTGGCTGACCAAGCCAACGATGAAGGAGACGAGCCGATGGAGAGCGCCGGACCACGCGACACGTTGGGGATGAGCCAAGACGAGCTGCTGACCTACTTCGAGGAGCTGTTGATCCTGGAAGCGACCGAAGCGGCCGCGCAAAACAAAACCTCGGTCGAGGACGAGCTGGTCTCCCCCGGCTTTGCCTCGGTCCGCGCCTCCGCCAGCTACTTCATTCAGCTCATCACCGCCAACAACGCCTTCATCGCCCGCTTCCTGCTGGATCGCGAGGTCCTGCCGACCGATCCGGCCCTCGAGCGGCCGGCGGCGCCGGTCGAGTGAGCAACCCCCGGTTCCAGGAGACGGTCGCCGCCTTTTGCGAGGAAACCGCCGCTTGGCGCCGGCGGAAAGCGGAAGAATACGACCGTGACGCCCGCAACCTGCGCACCGCCGGGGCGCTGGATCAGCTAGCCGCTCACGTCCGATCGCTGGCCCCGGATGATGCCCGGCTCATCGCGTTGCACCGCCTCGCCGCCACCGGCGACGATTTCCTCCCCGATCAACGAGTCCTCTATGAGCTTGGCCGGTTTCGGTTCCACCATCCCGAGACGGGCCTCGACGCCTTCCTCGACACCATGGTCGAACTGGCGGAAGCGGACCGCGGCGAGATGGGCCGGTTCGGCGGCCGCCTCCCCGTGGGCGACGACCCCTGGGAATAGCACAGCCCCACCCGACGATCACGTCACCGGGCGCTGGCCTAATTCAGACACGCGATTATTCGGGTTCGGGTTCAGTCGCCCGGCGCAGGTGGGCCACGACCTCGACGTGATGCGTCTGGGGGAACATGTCGAACGCCGCCATCCCGTCGAGTCGATAATCGGCGGCGATCAGTGCTTTGAGATCGCGGGCGAGGGTGGCGGGATCGCAGGAGACGTAGGTGATCCGGCCCGGCCGCAGGCGGACGATGCCCCGGACCACGACCGGGGGTAGCCCGGTCCGCGGCGGGTCAACCAGCAGCAACGGCGCCCGGCCGTGCGATTTGTAGGCGGTGCCGATCCAGGCTTCGACCGCCGCGGTTTCAAGGCGCACATTTCCGAGACCAGCCCGCGCGATGTTGTGCGCCGCCAGCTCCGCGGTCCGGCCATGGGACTCCACCGCGATCACCCGCTCAAAGCGCCGGGCCAGGGGCAAGGTGAAGAGACCGACCCCGCTGAAGAGATCGATCGCCAACCGCCGCGACGGCGCGGTTGGGTCATCGTCACCGGCGTGCCGCAGCGCCTCCGCCACCATCGGCGCCAGCACCGTTGGATTGGTCTGGAAGAAACAGCTCGCGTCGTAGGCGTAGTGCTCACCGGCAACCACGGTCTGGACCAGACACTCGGTCCCCGGCAGCAGGGCCGGGTCGAGCGCGACCCGGTCATCATCGCCGGCTGCCGCCCGCACCGCCAACGGTTCGGCATCCTCTGGGGCAAAGGCCAGATGCTTCCGGAGCGCCGCGAACGTCGCCGCCAGCGCCGGCACCACAAACGGGTCGACCGGAAGATCGACGACCCGGTGGCTGCCGGCTTCAACGTAGCCGAAGGCGCCGGTCGCCGGGTCATGATGCCATTCCGCCCGCGCCCGGTATCCCCACTCCTTGGCCGACGGCTCAATTGGAATCTCTAGCTCGGTCTCGATGTTGCCGATCCGGCGCAGGCAATCGGTGATGATGTCGAGCTTGGCCTCGAGCTGGGCCTCGTAGGTGAGATGCTGAAAATCCGCCCCCAGCCGGGTCAACTCCGGGAAGGGCGGCTCGATGCGGGCGGGCGACGGCTCGAGCAGCTCGACCACGCTGCCAAACGCGATCTTGCCGGGAGTACGATCGATGCGGACCGTCGCCAGCTCACCCGGCGCGACGCCGGCCACGAAGATGGTCCGCCCTAGCGCGTGCGCCAGGCCAAAGCCGCCCGAGACAATCCGCTCGATCCGCGCCTCGGCCGTCCGGCCCACCAGCAAATTGCCGGGTAGGGTCGCCGGCGCTCGACGACGAGACATGACTGCTCCTCAACCCGAGCCCGGCAGCACAACGACCCCCTCCCCCCCGGACCGGGGAAAGGGGGCCGTCCGCGCCGCGCTAGGCTGACTTGACCGCGGTCCGCATGCAGCGGACGCACATATCGACTCGCCGCGATACCCCGTTGATGACCACCGTTCGGCGCTGCACATTCGCCTTGAACCGTCGATTCGTCCGCCGCTTAGAAAAACTCACATTGTGGCCAAACATCGTGTGCTTGCCACAAACGTCACATGTCCCGGACACCGTCGCTGGACCTCCTCGGGCGCTCATCTTGCGTTATGCTAACCGTTGCTCGATGTCGAATGAACAAAACAGACGGTCCCAGCCGAGAACACCGTCTTCATGCGACTCTCCATCCTACCATACGGCATGATGGTCGCCCACCGGTCGCGCGGCCCGGTCGCCGGAGGACTCAAAGGACGCGACGTGAGCAGGAACGAGCCGGTGATGGTTGCCAAGACCGCCCCCGCCGACGGCCCGGCCTTGCTCGCCGCGACCCGGGTTGCCACCGACTGGCTGGCCCGGCATCGGGACCGGATCAACGCGCTCAACGTCTTTCCGGTCCCCGACGGCGATACCGGCACCAATATGCTGCTGACCCTGCGCGAAGCGGTGGCGGCCGGTGAGGCGGCGGCAAGAACGGATACCAGGGCCGGGATCGTCGCGGCGGCCATTGCCCACGGCGCCTTCATCGGCGCCCGCGGTAATTCCGGCGTCATCCTCTGTCAGATGATCGGCGGCTTCGCCGCCGCCATCGCCGATCGCTCGACGATCACCGGGTCGGACGTGGCGGCGGCGCTCGCCGGGGCCCAAGCGCGAGCGTATCGCGCGGTCCTCGATCCGGTCGAAGGCACCATGCTGACCGTCGTCCGGGTCGCCGCCGAGCACGCCGCGAGTGCCGCCGCCGCCGCGGATGGCGTTCCCGACCTGGAGACGGTTCTGACCGCCGCCCTACGCGGCGCCCGAACGGCGCTGGCGACGACCCCGGACCTCCTCGACATCCTCAAAGCCGCCAATGTGGTCGATGCCGGCGGCCAAGGGGTCGTCCACTTCTTGGAAGGACTGACCCGGTTCGCCACCGGCAAGGCCGGGCTGGCGACCGAACCGGACGCGGACGCGGCCCACCCGATCGCCGGCGAGATGGCCTTCCTCGACCTGATCCCGGCCGCCCACGGTGACGATGCCTACGGTTACTGCGTCAACTTCGTGGTATTCACCGAAGATGCCGTGGATTTCGAAGCGGTCCGAGCCCGGCTCGGCGACTTTGGCCAATCGGCCGAGGTGATGAGTGACGAGCGGGCGCTCCGCGTTCATCTTCATACCGAGAATCCCGGTCCCGTCCTGGACTACGCGGCCGGCCTCGGCCAGCTCGATCGCATTCAGATCGACAATATGACGCGGCAAACGAAGCGCCTGATCGAAGCGCGCGCCGCCTCCTGTCACGTCGCGCAGGCGAACTCGCCCGGCCCCACGCCAGCCGCGCTCGAGTCGTCTGACCTGGAGGTGCTCGCGATCGTGCCTGGTCCGGGCTTGGGCGCCGCCTTCCGCTCGCTTGGGGCGGCGGTTGTCACTGGCGGCCAGGCGATGAACCCCAGCACCGCCGAGATCCTGGCCGGGATCGACTCCCTCGCCGCCAGCCAGGTGATTGTCCTCCCGAACAATCCCAATATTTTTCTTGCTGCCGAGCAGGCGGCAACGCTGACCGAAAAGCACGTCCAGGTGGTGCCGAGCCGCTCGGTGCCGCAGGGTCTGGCCGCCCTGGCCGCGCTGACGCCGCGGGGATCGCTCGACGACAACGCGCCCAAGATGACACGAGCGCTGGCTCACGTTCGAACCGTCGAGGTGACACACGCCAGCCGAGATGCGGTCATCGATGACGTCGAGGTGCGGGCGCGGCAGGCGATCGGGTTTCTCGATGAGACGTTGGTTGCCGCCGGAATCGATCAAGTTGATGTTGCCATCGCGGCAGTCAACGCCACGCGGCTTGATGACGCCGAATTGATCACCATCTTCACCGGCGCGGGCGTCAGTCCAGAGGCGGCAACGGCCTTGCGAGATGCGCTGCGAGCCACGGCGCCGCGGCTGACGGTCGAGATGGTCGAGGGAGGCCAGCCACACTTTCCGTTTGTGATTTCCGTCGAGTAGTCGCCGCAGCCGGCCCGGCCGGCCGGATGAGGGATCCTATGCCACGGATCGCGATCGTCACCGACAGCACCGCCGATCTCACGCCCGAGCTGCGGGCCGAG
>JACCYK010000642.1 GCA_013696525.1 Chloroflexia bacterium | reverse complement strand
ATCTCGATCCCGGCCGGGATCAGGCCGCTGGCGGCGGCGTGACTGAGCTCGTGCGACAGATGCGTCAGATAGGCCCGTCGGGGTTGCACCTGGCGGATAATGGCGACCGCCTCGGCGATGGAGAGGTGCGTCGGATGCGGGTGATCCCGCAGCCCGTTCAGGACCAGGATCTCGAGCCCGTCGAGTAATCCGAGCGTCGATGCCGGAATGGTCTTCGCATCGGTGATGTAGGCAATCGGCCCGATCCGGTAGCCAAGGATCGGCAGCCGGCCGTGGAAGACCGGTAGCGGCACGATCTCGCGGTCGAACGGCGTGAACGGAGCGTCCACGTCGTGCAACAGCAGATCTGGTTTGCCGCCGTAGAATGGGTACTGATCGACGAAGGCGTAGGCGTAGCGTTCGCGCAGCATCGCGGCGGTGATCGGGTTGGCGTAGACCGGGAGGTGCCGCCCCATCAGCTCATTGAAGCGCCGCAGGTCGTCGAAGCCGCCGGTATGATCGGCGTGGGCGTGCGTCATCAGCACCGCGTCTACCCGATTGAGGCCGGCGGCCAGGGCCTGGGCGCGAAGCTCGGTCGCGGTGTCGATCAGGTAGACCCGCTCGTGGTCGCGAATCACGACCGAGGACCGGGTCCGCCGATCACGCGGGTCGGGCGAGTGGCAGACCGCACATTCGCAGCCGATGACCGGAACCCCGTTCGAGGTCCCGGTGCCGAGAAACGTCAGGTCGAGCATCGGAAGCAAGTCGTCAGGCGTGGGTCGTAAGTCGTGTGACGAGGGCCAGTCATGGTGGATGCAAGCATAGCACGCGACCCGGACGAGAGCGGAAAAGCCAAATCCGATGACTCAAGACTCAAGACTTACGACCCACGACTCACGACTTCGTCGGTGCTTGGCACCATTGGGCGGACGCCGGCCGTTTGGCTGGACCGGTTGGGCGCGGGATTGCCGGGGCGGGTGTTGCTCAAGCTTGAGCTGGCGAATCCGGGCGGCAGTATCAAGGACCGGGCCGCGCTCGCCTGCCTGGAAGCGGCCGAGGCGCGAGGCGATCTCCGACCCGGCGGCACCGTGGTCGAGTTGACCAGTGGCAATATGGGGATCGGGCTCGCCATTGTTTGTGCCGTGAAAGGATACCGCTTAATCGCGGTGATGAGCGAAGGCAACAGCCCGGAACGGCGTCAAACTCTCGCCGCATATGGGGCGAGAGTTGAGCTTGTGCCGCAGATGCCGGGCGGCGTCCCCGGCCAGGTGAGCGGCGCCGACCTGGAATTAGTAGAGCAACGGACTCAGGAGCTGGTGCGATCCCTCGGCGCCTGGCGTCCAGATCAGTTCACGAACCCGGACAACCCCGCCGCCCACGAAGCGACCACCGGGCCGGAGCTGTGGCACCAAGCCGGTGGCCGGCCGGGAGCATTGGCGGCGTTCGTCGCCATCGTCGGTACGGGCGGCACCTTCGTCGGCGTCGCGCGGGCGTTGAAGCGGCGTGACCCGGCGATCGCCTGCTATGCGGTCGAGCCGGCTGGTGCGCCCGTCCTCGCCGGGCAACCGGTGACGAATCCAGGTCACAAGCTCCAGGGTGCCGGCTATGCGTTCGTCCCGCCCGCCTGGGAGCCGGCCCTGTGCGACGGTACGCTCACGGCCTCGGATGACGAAGCGACCGAGACTATGCGCGCATTGGCGCGGCGGGAGGGCATTTTCGGCGGGATCTCGACCGGCGCCAACGTCGCGGCGGCGATGCGGCTCGCGGCCCAAGCTGAGCCAGGAGCCGTAATCGCCACGATCGCCTGCGATACCGGGCTCCGATATCTGTCTGTTTCAATCCTCACCCAGCGATGACACCGGGTGCAAAAGTCGGAGATCCGACTAGACCGACACCAGCGACTCACGATCGACCGTCAAGCTCACCCGGTCGCCGGTGACGTTCGCGATCTGCGCCGCCGCCACCGCGTAGTCATGGCCGAAGAGCCCTTTGCCGTCGATCTGGATATAGCCGGTCCGGATAAACTCGTTGCGGGTCGATTCCGGCAGGTTCGACTCGGTGCCGAACAGCCCCTCGGCGAAGACATCCAGGATCGACTCCGGCTCGTTCCGGACTTCGCCGCGGGTGGTCGCCGCCGACGGGTCGCCCATGCGGACTTGGGCCACCTTGCCAATTTCTTCGCCGAGCGAGTCGACGACGGTCTGCCCTTCCCGGACAAAGGCGATCGGGCCGCCTTCGACCGTGTCGGCGTCGAGGCGCCCTTCCGCCGTGTTGTCGGTGGACATCGACAAGTCGTCGCGGGGGCTCACGTCCGCCGCCATCGGATCGAGTCGCCGGTCATCCGTCATTGTTGGTCTCCTTCAGTGGTTCCGCCGAACGAGGTCGGGTGTCGATTTTCACATACAACCGGGGCAAAGGCCATGGCAGCGACGTCGCCGTTAATTCCAATCCAAGAGAAGGACGTGATGACGCCGAGCGCGATGATCGATGAACGCCGGTGCGAAATGTGCGAACACGCCTCCGAGATGCGCTCGCCGATTCCCGCCGGCGTGAGGGTACACATGAAAAAGGAACATGGTTGATGAGTGTTCGTCGAACGGGCGGCGGTGCGCTGCTCGGCTACGCGCTGATGGTGGTCATGATTGTCGGCCCCGGGGCGGTGCGCGACGTCGTCGCCCAGACGCCGGCGCCGTCGTTTGACCCGGCGGCGTTCGGGGTTGAGCTTGAGCTGGTCGGGGACGGCCTCAACCAGCCGGTTTATTTGGCTGATCCAGCCGACGGTAGCGGCCGGCTCTTCGTCGTCGAGCAACCGGGGACGATTCGGATCGTGCGTGATGGCGTGGTCGAGCCGGAGCCATTTCTCGACCTGACCGGGATCGTCAACGCCAGCGGCTTCGAGCAAGGGTTGCTGAGCATGGCCCCGCACCCGGAGTTCACCGAGAATGGCACCTTCTTCGTCGGCTATACGGCGAACGAGGGCGAAGGGTCGGGGGACAACACGGTCGCCCGCTATCAGGTGGCGGCGGCCGATCCCGACCGGGCCGACCCGGCCAGCGCCGAGATTCTTCTTGCCATCTCCGATCCGTTTCCGAACCACAATGGCGGCCTCGTGAAGTTTGGCCCGGACGGGTATCTCTACGTCGGATTTGGCGATGGCGGTTCCGGCGGCGACCCGGAGGAGAACGGCCAGAACCCGCACGCGCTCCTGGGCAAAATGTTGCGGATCGATGTCGATCAGGTTGGAGAAGACGCGCCGTACGGGATTCCCGAGGATAACCCATTCGCGGACGGGGTCGACGGGCGACCGGAGGTGTGGGCGTTGGGGCTGCGCAACCCGTGGCGCTTCTCCTTCGACCGGGTGACGGGCGACCTCTACATCGGCGACGTCGGGCAAAATCAGATCGAGGAGATCAATTTTCAGCCGGAGGACAGCGACGGTGGCGAGAACTACGGCTGGAACGTGATGGAGGGCACCGACTGCTTCCGGAGCGAGGGCTGTGACACGGAGCCGTATGTGCTGCCGATCGCGGAGTATCCGCATGAGTTCGGCTGCTCGGTCACGGGCGGCTATGTTTACCGCGGCCAGGCGGCGCCGGCCCTCTCCGGCGTCTACCTCTTTGCCGACTTCTGCACCGGGCTCCTCTGGGGTCTGGGCCGCGACGGGGCCGGCGACTGGATCCTGTCCGAGCCGATCGAGACCGGGCTCGGCATCAGCTCCTTCGGCGAGACTGCCGAGGGTGAGCTGTTCGTACTCGATCTCGGCGGCGGCATGTACGAAGTCGTGGGTCGTGAGTCGTAAGTCGTGAGTTGTCGAGCGGGGGTTGGTAGACGGTGATGAACAGGGGGATGGGATGACGGAGTCGAAACGGAAACGGCGGGTCTTGCTGACCGGGGCGGAGGGGACGATCGGGGCCGTGGTGCGGGAGTTCCTTTCCGACCAGTATGAAATCCGGTCGCTGACCTGGCAAGCGGAGGATTTCCCCAGCCACGTTGGCGACATTTCGGACTACGAGGCGATCCGGCCGGCGTTTGACGACATCGACGTGGTGGTACACATGGCGGCCAGCTCGGCGATTGAGACGCCCTGGGAAGACATTTTGCCGAATAACCTGATTGGCACCTACAACGTTTTCGAGGCGGCCCGTGACGCCGGGGTGGGCGCGGTCGTTTTTGCCTCGTCCAATCACGCGGTGGGGATGTTCGAGGTCAGTGGCAGTCCGGGGCTGTACGAGTTGGATGATCCCCGCGTCTATGACCATACGGTCGAGATCCGGCCCGATTCGCTCTACGGCGTCTCGAAGGCGTATGGAGAGGCTCTGGGCCGGTTCTACATGGAACAGCACGGGATGCGCGTCGTCTGCCTGCGGATCGGCGCCGTCCGGGCCGGGGACGATCCCTACGCGCCAACCATCATCAACACGCCTCGGCCATTGATCGAGCCACTGACCCCGGAGCAGCGGCGGCAACGGATGCGGGCGATGTGGATGAGCCGCCGCGACTGCGCCCAACTCGTTTCCCGCTCGATCGAGGCGGACGACGTGCCGTGGGCCATCGTCTACGGCATCTCGAACAATCCCCGCCAGTTCTGGGATCTTTCCCACGCCCGCGAGGTGCTAGGGTTCAACCCGGAGGACAGCGCCCCGGTGTAGAACGTTCGGTGGGTACGCTACGGGAGCGCGACCTGGGCCGGGGCAGCGGCGATGAGCGCCAGCCCCGCAAACAGAACGAGCAGCAAACCAACTCCGATGAGGAGGACGATCCATGGCGTTGTGCTCGCCTCTTCTGCCATCGCCGGGGCGGCATCGATGTCCGAATCCGGCGGGTCGGCGGCCGTCAGGGGATCAGTCATCGACAAAGTGCACCAAACAACGCCGGTCGCGTCCGATCAAACCAGGGGGAGACAGTGATGGACAGCGAGTCGACCGGAGCGCGCATCACCATCACGGGGATTGCCGAGATCGTGCTGAACGTTCGCGACATGGCCGCATCGCTCGCGTTCTACCGCGACCTGCTGGGCCTGGCGGTGATCTCGCCGCCGGCAATGACCTCGCCGATCTTCCTCAAAGCCGGAATGGCGACGGCCGAGCTGCCGGCGATGATCGTCCTGGTCCAGTTGCCGTCCGGGGCGCCGGCGTTCACCAAGCCGCGCCCCCTGCATCACCTGGCCCTCGCGCTGCCAGCCGCGGGCTTCGACCTCGCCGAACGGGTGCTCACCCACGCCGGATACGCCGTCCGCGGCGGCAAGCACCCGGTGCTCCCCTCGCGCACGATGTACGTCGATGACCCCGACGGTAACGAAGTCGAGCTGATCGCGGCGGACGTGTCGTAAATCGTGACCCTTGGACCCGCGGTTCGTATCCACCTCGGAGCCAAGCTCGGGAATGAATCGCCCGGAGGGCACCCGGAGCTGAATGCACAAACCCGGCTGATGGAACGGACCAATTAAACCAGCCATTCCGCGCTCGGCCCCCCCGCCCCCAATCCTGGGGGAGATCACCCGTCGTCCCCCAGGATTGGGGGTTAGGGGGTCGAGCGGCGATGGCCGCTTATTTTGTTCCTTTCCATAAGCCGGCTCACTGCAGAATTTGGCTTTGGTGTTGGCAAAAGCAGACGTGCGAGGTTACCGTGAGCATCCTTCAGGATGGTTGGTGACTTTAGCTCGGGGATTCATTCCCGCGCTTCGCCGCGAGGTGAACACCATCGGCTCCTCACGACTCAGAAGGCGCCGCCGAGCAATGGCAGCAGCAGGCTTTCCCAGCGGGCGGCGACGGCGTCGCGGTAGGGGGCGGCGGTGACGATCCGAATCAGGCGGCGATGCTCTTCGTACCGCTTGAAATCATCGGTGGTGAGGCCGACCACGTCGCGCCAGGGCATCAATGCCTGAAACCCGACCGGGGGCCGGTCGAACGCGACCCAGACATCGGTTCGCCAGCGCTCCGGCTTCGGGATGTCGATCAAGATCGCTTCCGGCTCCACCTCGATCCCCAGGTCGTCGCCCAGCTTGGCCGCTATTTGGACCTCGACCGCGCGCCGCGTAGCCGGGTCGAAGTAGAGG
>JACCYK010000622.1 GCA_013696525.1 Chloroflexia bacterium | reverse complement strand
CGGCGCCGCTATCGAGGCGGGCGCCGACCCGTTGCGAGGCGTCGATCACCAGCATCACTTTCGCCGAATGCTCCCAGACTTCGGTCACCTGGCCGATGTAGTTCTGGCCCTGGGCGACGACCGCCATGCCGACGCGAACCTGGTCGGCGCTGCCCTTATTGATGCTGAGCATCAGTTGCTGGCCAGAGGGATCGGCATTCCGGACCCGCGCTTGCAGCAGCCGCCAGGTGGGACGGTCGGTCTGGAGCCGGAGCTGCTGGCGCATCTGGTCGAGCTCGCGGTTTTCGGCCCGCAGCCGCGCCGCCTCGGCGGCTAGCGTATCGCGCTCCGCTTTGACCGCCGCCAGCTCGCGCTCGACCACCGACTGGTTGGCGCCGGCGGTGAGGCCGCTGAAGCCATTGGCCACCGGGGAGAGCACGGTCGAGAAGATATCCTTAACCGGTTCGAGCAACCGCCGGTTATCGAGCTGGATGAAGGCGAGGCTGGTGAGGACGAAGAGCGCCACCAGGGCCGCGGTTTGTCGCGTGCTGAGCGTTGTCATGGGGCGCTACCGGGTCCAGTGAAACACGCGAACGAGCCACCGGCGCACGGGCGCCGGGCGGGGTGACAGGATAGCACGGCGCGGGAAGGCGATAACGAACGCGATCGGCCCTGTAACCCCCAATCCCGCGGGGACACGCCCCTTCTCCCGCGGGATTGGGGGCAGAGGGCCGATCCGCAATGGTCGACGATGTACGTTCGTTCCATCAGTCCAGCGCCGTCGCCCACCGCGCGTTATAAAGAAATCCGGGGCGGCCATTTGGCCGCCCCGGTGAGTGTCGACTGGTGTCGCGTGCAGTCGTGGTGACTAGTACGCGCCGTACCGGGGGGTCGAAGCCCGCCGGGACTGGAAGCACTCGCGGCAGTACACCGGCTTATCCGTCCGTGGTTGGAACGGAACCTCGGTCTCCTTGCCGCAGTTGGAGCAGACCGCCGGGTACATCTGGCGTGGGCCGGCCGAGTAGCCGCCACCGCCGCCGCCGCCATACCCGCCACCGTTGCCATAGCTGCTGCCGGCGGAGTATCCCCCGCCGCCACCGGAGTAGCCCCCACTGTCGCCGTAGCTGCTGCCGCTGTCGTACCCGCTGGAGGCGCGTTGCGCCTTCCGCTGGGACCGGCAGTTCTGGCACCGCTGTGGCTCGCTGAAACCCCGCTCCTGATAAAATGCCTGTTCACCCGCGGTGAACGTAAAAGCCTGGCCGCAATCGCGGCAGGTGAGCGTTCGATCGCTCATTCCGCCTGAACCCTCCGCCCCGGCAGCATTGCCGCGGCTATTTCCGAAAAATAAACCTGGACGTTTCCTGCGGAACGAGACACGTGAAAGGCACCCTATCGTTGCGGGGTCCTGACGATCGCGCGCGCTGGAGAATCGCCTCTGGTGGGCATTATATCACGTTTCCCACATTGTCAACCGATCAATCCTACCAGATGTTGGACTGAGATTCCATCTCACTAAACGATCGAGCGTGGCGTCAATGCCGGTCCCCGCCGGCTCGTGGCCGGCATCCCGGACCAGTGTGCTAGGATGCCGCCGCCGGTCGTCCGCGGCGCTCCAGGATGAGGGTGGAACCAATGAACGTGCATGAGTACCAGGCGGCCGAACTGCTGGCTCGCCATGGCATTCCGGTCAACACTGGTGGCGTCGCGACCACGCCGGAGGAGGCGGTGGCCGTCGCCGCCGAGCACGCCGGCGCCGGTGCGGTCGCGGTCAAAGCCCAGGTCCACACCGGGGGCCGGGGCAAGGCCGGCGGCATCAAGCTGGCGCGGACGCCGGACGAGGTGCGGGCGGCGGCGGCGGCGATCTTGGGCCTCGATATCCGCGGCCATCTGGTGCAGCGGGTCCTAGTCGTGCCGGCGGTCGACATCGACCGGGAGTTTTACCTCGGTGTGGTCCTCGATCGGCCCCGGCGCCGGAATGTGCTGATGGCCAGCGCCGAGGGGGGCGTCGACATCGAGGAGGTCGCCCGCGAGCGGCCGGAACAAATCATCCGCGCCCTGGCCGACCCGCTGCTCGGGTTGCACCCCTACCAGGCGCGCGAGGTCGGCTTCGCCCTCGGGCTGCCGGCCGCGCGAGTCGGCGGCTTCGCCAGCATCGCGCTCAAGCTCTACGCCGCCTACGTGGCGGAGGACGCCACGTTGGCGGAGATCAACCCTCTGATTTTGACCGGGGACGGCGACTGGCTGGCGCTCGATAGCAAGATGAGCTTCGATGACAACGCCTTGTTCCGCCATCCCGATACCGAAGCCTTGCGCGACATGGCGGAGGAGAATGCGACCGAGATCGAGGCCCGCGCCCACGGCATTTCGTTTGTGAAGCTCGATGGCGATATCGGCTGCATCGTCAACGGCGCCGGGCTGGCGATGGCGACGATGGACGCGGTCAAGCTGCATGGCGGCGAGCCGGCGAACTTCCTCGATGTCGGCGGCGGCGCCAGCGCCGACCAAGTCGCGACCGCGTTCGAGCTGGTGACCGCGGACCCGAATGTGCGCGCCATCCTAATCAACATTTTCGGCGGCATCACCCGCGGCGATGTCGTGGCCGAAGGGATCACCGACGCCCTGGGCACGGTATCGGTCACGGTGCCGATCGTGGTCCGCCTCTCCGGCACCAACGCCGAGGAAGGGCGGCTGCTGCTGGCCGCCGCCGGGCTGATCGCGGTCGACACGATGGACGAGGCGGCGGCGCAGGTCGTTCGCGGCGCCCGCTGAGGCGCGGCGCGGGTGACGACGCCGGCCGTTGCGCCGGGTAGGGATCGAAATCGAACGAAGCAGGCGGAGGGGCAAGCGTGAGCATTCTGGTCGATCGCCACACCCGGCTCTTGGTGCAGGGCATCACCGGGCGCGAAGGGTCGTTTCATACCGAGCAGATGGTCGAGTATGGGACGAACGTCGTCTCCGGCGTCACCCCTGGCGGCAGCGGCAAGGCGGTGGCCGGGGTGCCCGTCTTCGACACGGTGGCGGCGGCGGTGGCGGCGACCCAACCGAACGTCTCCATCATCTACGTCCCGGCCCGGTTCGCCCCGGACGCCATCTACGAGGCGATCGACGGCGGCATCCCGTTCGTGGTCTGCATCACGGAGGGCATCCCGGTGGCCGATATGGTGCCGGTCTATGCCTATGTCAGAAGCAACGGCGCCCGCTTGCTCGGTCCCAACTGTCCCGGCCTCATCACCCCGGGCCAGGCGAAGATCGGCATCATGCCGGGGTTCATTCACGAGCCGGGCCCGATTGGGCTGGTCTCCCGCTCCGGCACCCTGACGTATGAAGTCGTCGACGCCCTGACCCGGGCCGGGCTCGGCCAGACCACCGCGGTCGGCATCGGCGGCGACCCGGTGATCGGCACCGCCTTCGTCGATGTCCTGGCCCTGTTCGAGGCGGACCCGGCGACCGAGGCGATCGTGATGATCGGCGAGATCGGCGGCAGCGACGAGGAAGATGCCGCCCGCTTCATCCAGGAGCACGTCAGCAAGCCGGTCGTCGGCTTCATCGCCGGCCGCACCGCACCGCCCGGCAAGCGGATGGGCCACGCCGGGGCGATCATCTCCGGCGGCACCGGCACCGCCGCCGAGAAGGTCGCCGCCCTCGAAGCCGTCGGCGCCCGCGTCGCCGACCGGCCCTCGGCGGTGCCGGATCTAGTCAAGGCCGCATTGGCGTAGGACACGTTCGACAACCGGGTGTTTGATCTCTGGACACGTCGCGCATCCACTATCATGTGACCGAAGCATGATTCCCTCGTGGGGCGGTGACGTCGGCCGTCCCTCATCGGCTCGGAGATCCCAATGTCCGCCCCCACGAAGTTGATGACCTTCACCGAGTTCCGAGCGCTACCGGACGACGGCAACCGGTACGAGTTGATCGATGGAGTCCTGGTTGTGCCGCCTTCGCCATCACCGCTCCATAACCGCGTCGCGGGCCGTCTGTATTGGATGATCGGCGAGTATCTTCTGCCGCTGCGGCGGAAAGACTTTCTGTTCTTCGCCCCGCTCGATGTGCGGCTCACTGAATTTCGCGCTGTTCAGCCTGATCTCCTGTATGTCAATCCTGATCGGCCCGGCGGGCTGACCTCCAGCTATGTGGCCGGGGTGCCAGACCTCGTGGTCGAGGTCTTATCGCCATCAAATCGGTCCCACGATCGGGTGACCAAGTTTGGTATCTACGCCGAGGCGGGTGTCCAAGAATACTGGATTGTTGATCCTGTCTCTGAAACCGTTACGCTCTATGTCTTGACTGAGGGCCGATATGTCGAGCGACCGATCGAGGACGGGATCGCGCGGTCGGTCGTGCTGCCAGGGCTGGAGGTCGATCTCGAAGCCCTCTTTGCCAACCTACATCAGGGCTTCTCGGGCTAGATTCCGCCCCGACCGCTTGAATTCGGAGGCTTCCATGTCCGCTCCCACCAAGTTGATGACGTACGACGATCTCCTCGCGCTGGCGGATGACGGCCAGCGTTATGAGCTGTTCGATGGAGTGTTGATTGTGCCTCCCGCAGCATCGTTTTACCACGGTCGGATTGTGCTCGAACTGATTCGGATACTTGACGCGTATCTGACGCCACGAGGGCTCGGCAGGAACCTTTTTACCGCGCCGGTGGATGTCCGGTTGACGAATCTTCGCGTCGTCCAGCCTGACCTGCTGTACATAGGTCCGGACCGGCCGGAAGCGTTCGCCAGCCCGCCGGCCATCCAGGGCGCACCAGATCTGGCGATTGAAATCCTCTCCTCCAACCGGCATCATGATCTGGTGGTGAAGCTCGGCTACTACGAGCAAGCGGGGGTCCGCGAATACTGGATCGTCGATCCCGAGGTTGAGACGCTCACGCTCTACGTTCTGGTGGATGGACGGTTTGTTGAACAGCCGCACGATGGTAACGTCTCCCGCTCGGTGGTGCTGCCAGGGCTTGAGGTGAATATCGCCGCCATTTTCGCCAACGTGTGAAGGCGATCAATCGTGGAGTAGGCTCCGCGAACACGGGAAAGGCACCTGGCCAAGCGCCAGTACAGGCGCGGTGCCGACGCGGGCCGCATCAGTTCGGAGGGTTCCATGTCCGTCCCCACCAAGTTGATGACGTACGACGAGCTGCTTGAGTTGCCAGACCTTGGCGATCACTACGAGCTGATTGATGGAGTGTTGATTGTGCCGCCTGCCTCGTCTTGGATGCATGCCGACATGATTGCTGCACTGCTTCGAATCCTATTCGCCCATGTTCCGGCGCGACAACCAGGCAAGGTGCTGACCGCTCCCGTCGACGTTCGGCTCTCCTCGGTGCGCGTGCTTCAGCCCGACATTGTCTATATCAGTCCGGAACGTCGCCACCTGCTCACCACGAACCGCGCCATCAGCGGGGCGCCCGATCTCGTGGCCGAGGTCTTGTCACCCTCCAACCGTCGCCACGATCTGGACGTAAAGTTCGCCATCTACGAGCAAGTAGGCGTCCGCGAGTATTGGATCGTTAACCTCGAGCGCGAGAGGCTGACGATGTTCGTCCTACACGAGGGCCGGTTCGTGGAGCGTCCGCATGAGGGTGGCATCGCCCGATCGACCGTGCTCCCCGGGTTGGACGTGGACATCAGCGCCCTCTTCGCCAACCTATTCTAGGCGCGATGCCGGGGATCAATCCCCAATCGTGGAGATGCGAGACCGTGGTTTTGAGCTGAGCCCTGGATGGGGCAACGGCGAAAACGGAGGAGCCAATGGCGGAGCGATTGGGCGTCGGGGTAATCGGGGTGGGCACGATCGGGCGCCAACACGCCGCGAACCTGGCGTCCCTAGTGCCGCGGGCCAGGCTGGTGGCGGTGGCGGACGCCAATCCCGAGGCCGCGCAACGGGTCGCTGCCGAGTTGGCGGTGCCGGCGTGGTCGACCAGCGCCGAGGAATTGGCGGCGAACCCCGATGTCGAGGCGGTCGTGATCGCCTCGAGCCACTTCGCCCATCTGGAGGGGATCCTGGCCGCGGCCCGGCACAAGAAGGATGTCTTTTGCGAGAAGCCGATGACGATCAGCCTGGAGCAGGCCGACCAGGCGATCGCCGCCGTGACCGAGGCCAGGGTTCGGCTCCAGGTCGGCTTCATGCGCCGCTACGACCCCGCCTATGTGGCGGCAAAACGTCAGATTGAGGCGGGAAGCATCGGGTCACCGGTGCTGGTGAAGGCGACCCACCGCAACCTGTCCGTCCCGCCTTCATTGACCAGCGGCGGGGCCGGCGCCTTTGTCGACTCCGCCGTTCATGATTACGACAACGCCCGTTGGTTCCTGGACGATGAGGTGGTCGAGGTCCATGCTGTTGCCGCCAACGTGCTGGGTCCCGGCTGCCGGCCGGACGACCTGTCGCTGACGACGCTTCGCTTCGCCCGCGGCGGCTTGGCGACGGTGGAGACCTATGCCGCCTGCGGCTACGCCTACGATGTCCGGACCGAGATCGCCGGCACCGCCGGCACACTGTTCGTCGGCCAGCTCCGGCAGACGGGCTGCGAGCTGGCGACCGCGGCCGGCGTCGCCCACGACACGGTGCGGCACTGGCTGGCGCGGTTCGGCGAGGCGTACCAGATCGAGTTGACGGACTGGGTGCGGCGGACCCTGGCCGGCGAGCCCTCACCGGTCACCGGGGCCGGCTTGGACACCGCGATGACGACGCTCTACGGCTATGTCCTGGGGCTGGCCATTGGCGAAACCCTATGGGACACCACCAGTCGCGAGCCCCTCCAACCCACCGACGGGGTTGACCC
>JACCYK010000593.1 GCA_013696525.1 Chloroflexia bacterium | reverse complement strand
GATGAGGTTGCGCCGGACCGATCGGCACCTGGCGGAGGCCGAGCCTGGCGCGGACTTCACGCCGATCGGCGGCGAAGACGACCCGGACATTGAGACTGGCGAGTCGATCGCGGACCGCGCGGCCAGGATCGCCCGCCGTCGTCACCGGCGACTGGCACGACAGTCAACGCCCATCGCCCTGCCTGGCGAACCGAATGGTTGAGTCCCGCCAACGCCCCGAACGTCATCGGTGCCGAAGGCTACCTAAGGCTCGCCGCGACGCGTGAGCGATCGTGCGTAGCCTCGACCAAACGCGTTGACATGCAGGCACCCTGTCCCTAGAATCAAAGTCAGGCTGACGCCTGTCGTGGGGCACTGATCGCATGCTGATGGGAGCAAGCGGTTGGTGTGACGGGCTGAAGAGCGGGAATTGGAGAAGGGGAAGGGATTCGTGACGGAGAATGAACGGCGTGCGGCGGATTCGCTGCAGCTGAGTGATGTCGTGGTGCGCGGCGTCTTCGCGGTCGGTCTAATTGTGGTTGCGCTGGCGGCGCTGCTGGCGATCCAGCCGGCCTAGCGGCCAGGGCGCGACGCTGGTAAGCCCGGTCGCATGGTCACCATCAGCATTCCTGAGAACAGCCGGGCGGAGCTGCCCGGCTGTTCTGTTGTGCGGCGAAGAGCGCACTGGTTCGGAAACCGGCGGCGCGGTCTCGCCAGGTCGCATCCGGCGTTGCTGACGACGGACGGCGAAGACTGAGACAAGGGACCGGGCGGAGGAGATGAATGTTCTCATGGCGTCGTCGCCACCTGATCGTGGCACTACCGCTGGCCGCGCTCCTGGCTGCTGTTAACTTCTCTTCGATTCTTGCCCAATCAAACGCTGACGTCGATGGGACCACCGTCCAGGTCGTCCACGGCGCGCCGGCGGTCGGCGGGATCGACCTGTACGTCGACGACACGCTGGTCTTCGTCGGTCTGACCTTTGCCGCGGTCACCGATCCGATCACGCTTGGGTCAGGCGATAGAATCGTCACGATTGTTCCGTCGGGCGGGGAGCGGCCTGACGCCCTGAGCCGGGCCGATGTCGTCCTCGAGCCAGGCGATACCGCCGATCTCGCGATCCTGGGCCCGGCGGAAGACCTCAGGATCGGCGTCTATCCGATCGATCTCTCGCCGCTGCCCCCAAGTGTCGCCCGGCTCGACGTGATTGGTGGCTCGGCGGATACCGGCCTGCTCGACATCGCGGTGACGGGTGGCGACGTCCTGTTTCCCGCGCTCCAGTACGCGGGATCGACCGTGCCTGCCGACGTTACGTCTGGCACATATGATCTCGAGGCACGCTACGCCGGAAGCGAAGCCATCGCCTTGGCGCTCGCGGGGACGGACCTCCAGCCGGAGCTTGTGCATCGGCTGTACATCGTGGGCGAAGCCGCCATCGGCCAATTGCAGCCGATGGTAGTCTCTCGTCCGGCGAACACCGTGGTCATCGAGGGCCATCCGGCCTGGATTCAGGCCGGCGATTGTGTAGCCCAAACGCGGGCGGCGATGGCTGACCTAACAATGGTTTCGATATCACCGTTCGCGGAGCCAATTGGGCACCAGGGCGCCATGGTCACGCGGAGCTCGCTGACGACCATCGGCATCGGCTTCGACGTGCTCGTGGGCGATGCGCATGCTGTCGTCATCGGGGCATCCGATACGTTGACGAAAAACGCGGTTGCCTGTGGCGAGGTAGGCGGCACGCAGGCGGACGACGGGGCGCTCGTCGTCGGTCTGCGCCAGGTCGCGGCCTCGGGCGCGGTCGGGGTCGCTGTCCTGGCGCCCAATGTGCTCGATCCGACGCGAACGGATGTGTCCGTGTTTCTCGTCGAGGATGAATCCGCGGCTCGTCTTCCGGCGGCCCCCGACGCCGCCGCGATCGACGTTGAACCGGAACTGGCGCGATTGCCTGCCAGGCCAGTGGCCGATCGTTGACCGCTCGGGCAATGATTTGTAGCTTATGATACAGTTAGCGGCAGTTCATGCGGATGAACGTCGCGGTACCAGATTGTGCCACGCAACGTTGCGAGTGAGATATCTGGCGGCGGCAATGGCAGAATCAGAGTAGATGACTGGAGGCGGCGCGGATGGACATTCGAAGGCGAAGCTCGTGGCATGCGGTGGGTCGACTGGTGCTGACACCGGTCCTGCTCGCCAGTATCGCGGTCGGTAGCCTGACTGCCGTGAGCCTGGCGCAGGACGCGACGCCGGAGGCCACGCCAAGCGGCGCCGTGACCAGGCCGGGCCACATCCATACCGGGACCTGTGACGAGGTGGGCGAGGTTGTCGGGCCGTTGGAGAACTTGGCCGCTCCCGAAGGCGGAGCGGTCGGTCAGTCGAACGCGTTGACGGCGCAAACATCGTTTAGCAATGTGGGGTTGACGCTCGACCAGATCCTCGCCGACAACCATGTCGTCAATCTGCACCTTTCGGACGAGGAGATCGCCGTCTACATCGCCTGCGGTGAGATCGGCGGCGTCCTTGATGCGAACGGCGCCCTGGTGATCGGCCTCGGCGAGACCGAGGGCTCGGGGTTCAGCGGCATCGCCTACCTGGCCCCGGGCGCCGACGGTGCCTCCACCGATGTCTCGGTCTTCCTCGTCGAAGACCGATAGTGTTTCGACCAAACGACCGCGGTCAGCTCATGCCGCGCGGACGGCTGACACGCGGGACTCGCGCACGGACAACGGCCCTCGGCGGGGCCGTTGTTCACGTTGGTTTCCATGGTGACGCTGGCTTGTCAGGACTCTGAGACCAGTTCGCGAGCTATGCGTTCAGCCGCGACTTTGTCATCGGGCTTGATCTCCCCGTCGATCACCAGGTCACGGAGCCGGTCCTTGACCGGCTTGATCCAGGCGCCAGGACCGCGGCCAAAGAGCGCCATCAACTCTGTCCCATCGAGCGGGCTCTGCAACTCGGCCAGGTCGGCTTCGGCCTGCAACCGATCAAAGTGGGCGCGGAGTTGCTGGATCCGGCGGCCGGCAAGCTGCCGCCGGTGCTCGCGGCCCGAGGTCACGTCGGCGGCGGCGAGATCGAGCAGGTCGTCCCAACCGTCGCCCGCGTCCAGCGCGAGCCGGCGGACCGCGCTGTCGGACCATTCGGTATCGTACGTGGCCGGCCGGCCGTGCAGCTCTACCAATCGCTCGACCGCCTGGATGGTCGCCTTGTCGGCTTTGAGCTGGCGCAGGAGGCGGCCGGCGAGCCGCGCCCCCGCCTGCTCGTGACCGATGAAACTCACCTCGCCATTGGCATCGAGGTGCCGGGTGGCCGGCTTGGCGGCGTCATGCAGGAGCGCGGCCCAGCGGGCGATCGGCCGCGCCGGGGATTGCCGCACGACAAGCAGCGTGTGCGGCCAAAGATCCTTTTCCCGGTGCGCCCGGTGGCGGGCGGTCATGACCGCTTCCGCCGCGAGCGGCTCCAGATGTGGCATCGCGATCGTGAGGAGCCCGGTCTCGGCCAGGGTTTGGAGCGCATGCTCGACATAGGGGCCAACCAGGAGCTTGGTCAGTTCGGCGAAGATCCGTTCTTTGCTGATCCGCTCCAAGCTGGAGCCGTTTCGCCGCATGGCGGCCGCCGTTTCCGGCTCGATTCGAAACCCAAGTTGCGAGACGAGCCGCGCGGCCCGTAGCAATCGCAAGGGGTCCTCGGTGAACCGGAGCTCGGGGTTGCCCACGGCGCGGATGATCGCCCGCGCGATGTCGGCCTGTCCGTCAAAGGGATCGATGATGCCGCCTTGGCCCGGGTCCATGGCGATCGCGTTGACGGTAAAATCCCGCCGGCCGAGATCGTCGTGCAACTGACCGCCAAGCTCGACCGTGGGAAACCTGGTTTGATTCGGATAGTGCTCGTGCCGGTACGTCGTGATTTCCGCGTTGACTTCTTCACCGCCGGTGGTGAAGGCCAGGCCGACCGTGCCAAATCGCTCGCCTACCAAATAGGAGCCGACCGCGCCCGCTTCGTTGCCGAGCTGAAGCGTTCGCTCGGGCAAGGCGGAGGTCGCGAAGTCCAGGTCGCTTGGGAGGGGGCGGCCCAACAGCGCATCGCGCACAATACCACCAACCAAATAGAGTTCCTCGCCCGCCCCGGTGAAGACGTCGACGAGCTGGCGCGTGACGTGCCGCCGCGCTGGGCCAAGCGCCGCCGGCTCCCCATTCTCTCCCACTGGCCCTGGCCGCGTTTCGCCGTTCACCGCGTTCCAATCCAAACCGTGTCAGCGGGCCGGGGCCGCTCAGGAAAAGCCACGCAAGTCTACCCCGCGTCATGCCGTGGCGGCGCGACGCCGCGAGCGCGGACGGGCGCGGAACGTGGGTCGGCAGGGTGGGGCCGGCGCGGTGGAGGCCGCGGGTTGGCGGCGTTCGAACGCGAGACGCGGCGGTTGGTTCTTCACGCGCGTCGTTGGAGCGGCGCGATACGGTATCCTTTAGCCGGGTGAATTGCGTGCCCCATGGCGATCTCGGGCTGACCTTCACGAGCGTCCAGCCCGGCATTGCCAAGACGACTTCGACTAGGAGGGTTCCATTAGTACCGCGCTTGCTCTACTTGCCGTGATCATCCTCGTCCTCGCGAACGGGTTCTTTGTGCTGACGGAGTTCGCGCTCGTGTCCGTCCGTCGCACGCGGATCCAACAGATGGCAACCGCTGGCAACAAGCGCGCCCTAAGTGTGCTCGACCGCCTCAACCATTTGGATACGTACATCGCGGCCACTCAGCTTGGGATTACGATTTCGAGTATTGGTCTTGGCTGGATCGGGGAGCCCGCGTTTGCCGCTCTGCTCGAGCCGGTATTCGACCGCATGACATTCATTCCAGAAGCGACTCGGGAAGCGATTCGCCATCCGGTCGCGTTCGCGATCGCGTTCTCGATTATCACCACGTTGCACATTGTGTTCGGCGAGCTGGCGCCAAAGAGCATCGCCCTCCAGCGGTCGGAAGGTGCATCGTTGTGGGCTGCCGGCCCGATCCACTGGTTTTACGTGGTGTTCCGGCCCGCTATCGCGCTTTTGAACGGAATTGGTAACGCCGTGGTGCGATTGATCGGCATTCAGCCCGCCTCCGGCCATGAGCTGGTCCAGTCCGCCGACGAGCTTCGCCTCTCTATTGCCGCCAGCCGGGAAGCGGGATTGGTTGAGGTCGCGGCGCACGACTTGGTCGATCGCGCCTTTCTCTTTACCGACCTCGATGCGCGGCAGGCGATGGTGCCGCGGACGGAGATGGCGGCGGTCCCGGTCACGGCCACGCTCGATGACATCTTGAACGTGGCCGCGAGCTCGGGATACTCCCGGTTGCCCGTCTACGAGCAGGACCTCGACCATATCATCGGGGTCATCAATCTGAAGCGGCTGCTGCCGCTGATCCTGGCCGATCGCGGCCTTCAGTCCAGCAACGGAAACGAACCAATCACGTTCGACATCCGGTCTCAGATGAGCGACGTGCTGGCGGTGCCGGAAACAGCTTCCGCTTCCGGTCTGCTGACCCGGCTCCGGGACACGCATACCCCGATGGCCGTTGTCATCGACGAGTTCGGGGGCACCGCGGGGCTCGTGACGCTCGCCGACCTGGTCGAGAGCCTCGTTGGCGAGATTGACGATGACGTGAATGGACCCGAGATTGAAGAGCCGGTGCGAGCGGACGGCAGCTTCTCGCTTGACGGATTGACGACCCTGGTCGAGGCAAAAGAGTTCTTCGACCTCGACTTGGCGGACGAAGAGATCGATGTCGACACCGTGGGCGGCTACGTCTTTAGCCGCCTCGGGCGACCCGGGGTCGTTGGCGATGAGGTCGTGTTGCCGGACGGTCGCGTGTTGCAGGTCGAAGAGCTGGACGGCCTGCGCATCGCGCGGATCCGGGTTCAGTTACAAGGCACGGCGCCAAATCAAGGACAGGAGAGTCATCGCCTCGTTGAACTAACCACTGCCGGCGATCGTGCGGACCACGCGCTGACACGGTAGGAGCGGCGGCGTGGACCCTGACAGTCGATCGCGCAGCCTCCTCGCTAATGAGCGGACCTTCTTGGCGTGGGTGCGAACCAGCCTCAGCATGATCACCATTGCCGTGGCCGCCGCGCAGTTCATCGCGCCCGACGAGCGAAACGGCGTCAACCTGGTGACTGTATTTTCCATGTTTCTCGTGGTCAGCGGCGTTGGCGCGACCGTGTTGGCCGGGCTTCAATTCAGGCAGGCGCGGGAACGGATCAACAGTGGAACGTACCAATCCGGCACCACGGCGATCGCGCTCACCGTGGGGGTCACGGTGGTGGTCGGGCTGATCGCGGTGGGGATCGTCCTCTTCCTCCGCCAGCCTGGCTAAGTACCAGGGATCGTCCGCGACCGGCCGGGCGCACGCCGCGCATCGACGAATGAGGCAAGCATGGCGCGGGCGGAAATGCCGGCTGAACACGCGATCTTAGGGCTCCTCTGGCTGGCGGAGGCCGATGGTAGCGGCTATGGCTACGACCTGGCCCGGCATTTCTCCGATGGGCAGCCCCTGGCCGAGATTCTCCGGCTCGAGCCGGGGATGCTCTATCACCACCTGAAAAAGCTCGATCGGGCCGGTTGGGTGACCGCCGAGCGAGAAGAGATCGGCCCACGGCCGCCGCGCCGGATCTACAAGCTAACCGGCGAGGGACGAACCAAGCTCCTCGCTTGGCTTGGTGAACCGGTGGCCCATACTCGAGAGATCAGGCTCGAATTTTTGGTGAAACTTTACTTCGCCCGCCGGCTCGACCCGGAGCGAGCGGCCCGATTGCTGGCGGAGCAGCGCACGATGCTCGAACGGATCGCCGATTCGCTGGCAGAGCAAGTGGCGCGGTTTGACCACCAAGCATCGTCCGCGGACCCCGCCGATCGCGGCTTTACCCATCTGGTGCTTGAGCTGCGGCTCTCGCAGACGCGAGCGGCAATGGCGTGGTTGGAGGCCGCGAGCCAAAAGCTCGGCGCCTGGTGAACTGGGAGGGAGCGAGGCATGGCGGGGGTACGTGGTTCGGCGGGGCAACCGTTTCGGGTCGGCGTCGTTACCGATCAGAACCTGCCGTGGCACGTCTTGGCCGATCAGTGGATGCGGTACGAGGCGCTTGGGTTTGATAGCGCCTGGGTCTGCGACCATTATCAGCAGCCCTCCCGGCCGGATGGGCCATATTTCGAAGGGTGGACGCTGCTGGCGGCGCTGGCGGCTCGGACCACGCGGCTACGGGTCGGGGTGCTGGTCAGCAGCAACACGTTCCGCCACCCGGCCCTGCTGGCAAAGCAAGCGGTGACCGTCGATCACATCTCGGGCGGGCGGTTGGAGTTGGGTTTAGGAGCGGGCTGGTACGTGCCCGAGCACACTCGGTTCGGCATCCCGTTTCCCGAACCGCCGGAGCTGGTCGCCCGGTTTCGGGAAGCGGTCGAGGTGATCGATTCGCTGCTGCGCCAGGACGTGACGACATACCCTGGCACGTACAACCAGATCAGCGAGGCGACGTTTCGGCCCGCCCCCCTTCAGCGGCCGCGTCCCCCGCTGACGCTTGGCGCCCATCGCCGGCGCATGCTGCGAGTGGTCGCCGAATACGCGGATCGCTGGAATTCGCACGGCTCGGTGTCGGAAATGGCGGAACGAAACCGGATCCTTGACGAGCAGTGCGCGGTGGCCGGCCGTGAGCCGACGGCAATCATCCGATCGCTCTATGGCTGGGCCTCGCAAATGGGCGCCGACCCGTGGGCCTCGCCCGACGCCTTCCAGGAGGTGATTGGCCGCTATCGCGAGGCTGGGGTCTCCGAGTTTCTGCTCGATGCGCCTTCCCCTGCCGGCGTCGCGATGATGGAGCGAATCATGATTGACCTGGTGCCGGCGATGCGAGCCGACCAGCCCAGGACCCCAGCGTGATGCGCGATCGGCCGTGGCGGTGAACCGTGGCGGGGGCCGGATGATGGGCGGCTGGCAGCCGTTGCCCGAGGGCGCCAACCAACGTGTCAATCCGCGCACCTTTGCCCGGGTGGTGCGGTTCTTCCGGCCATACTGGCGACAGATCGCGATCACGATTGTCGCGATCCTCATCGTCGCCGTGCTCGGCCTTGTGAATCCGTTCCTCCTCAGGCTCGTCATCGACGAGTCGATTCCGAATCGAGATCTCGACCAGCTCTACCGCTTGGTGGGACTGATGATCGCGGTGCCGATCGTCTCCGGCCTGATCACGATTGGATCGAGCTACCTCAATATCTCCACCGGCCAACGGGTCATGCAGGACCTGCGGAACGCGCTCTATGGCCACCTTCAGCAATTGCAGCTGCGGTTCTTTACCGCCACCCGAACCGGCGAAATCCAAGCCCGCCTGAGCAGCGATGTCGCCGGCGTCCAGACCGTCGTCACCGATACGGCAACCAGCGTCGTCAACAACCTGGCCACGGCCCTGTCAACAATTGTGGCGATGTGGCTCATCAATTGGCAGTTGGCCCTGATCAGCCTGGGCTTGTTGCCCATCTTCTTAATCCTGACCTACCGGGTGGGCACCATCCGGCGAGAAGTAACCACGGCGACCCAACGCACGGTGGCGGACATCACGGCCCTGGTCGAGGAAACACTCTCGGTCAGCGGTGTCTTGCTAACCAAGGCGTTTGGCCGGCAGCAGCGCGAGGTTGAGCGGTTTCGAGTCGAGAACGAGCGGTTGACCGGCTTCCAGACCCGGCAACAGCTCGTTGGCCGCTGGTTCTTCATGATTATTCAAACCTTCTTCGCGATTACCCCGGCGGTCGTGTATTGGTATGCCGGCCGGGCGATCATCGGCGATGCTGAAGCGTTGACGATCGGGGACATCGTCGCCTTTACGACGCTGCAAAGCAGGCTCTTCTTTCCCGTCGGCCAGTTGCTCAACGTTCAAGTCGAGATCCAGGGCGCGTTCGCCTTGTTCGACCGCATCTTTGAGTACCTCGATCTCCCGGTGGAGATCTACGATCGCGCCGGGGCGCGAACCCTCGTGCCGGCGACGACGGCGGGGCACCTGCGGTTCCGGCACGTCTCGTTCTCATACACTGAACCGCCGCTTGATCGGTCGCTGGACGACCCACCGGTCGAGACCGGGCCGGGACCATTTGGGCTGCACGACATCGACTTCGACGTGCTGCCGGGACAGTTGGTGGCGCTGGTCGGCCCCAGTGGGTCCGGCAAGACCACGATTGGACTGCTCACGGCCCGGCTCTACGACGTCGACGCCGGTGCGATTGAGATCGATGTCACCGACATCCGTGACGTCACGCTCACGAGCCTGGGTCACATCGTCGGGATGGTGACGCAGGAGACGTATCTCTTTCACGCCACGGTGCGGGAGAACATCGCGTATGGCGATCCCGACGCCACGGACGAGGCGATCGAAGCGGCGGCCCGGGCGGCAGCGATCCACGATCGGATCGTTGAGCTGTCGCTCGGATACGCTACCGTCGTCGGCGAGCGGGGGTACAAGCTGTCTGGCGGAGAGAAGCAGCGGGTCGCGATCGCGCGGGTGATCCTCAAGAACCCGAGGATCCTGATCCTCGACGAGGCGACCAGCGCCCTCGATACGACGTCGGAGCGATTGATCCAGGCGGCGCTGGAGCCGTTGATGGCGAATCGGACGACCGTTGCCATCGCTCACCGGCTCAGCACTATTCTCGCCGCCGACGTGATTCTGGTCATCGATCGCGGCCGCATTGTTGAGCGTGGCACCCATCCGCAGCTGCTGGCGGCGGCTGGGCTGTACGCGCGACTCTACAACCAGCAGTTTTCCCGTGAGCCGGCCGTCGTCACCGCGCACGCCGCCACGTTCCCGCGGAGCCCGGAGGTCTCCGCCGAGGCGGACGACACCGGTTGACTGGCAGCCGCCCGGCGACGACCAACCCGGGGGTTCTGACCTATTCTGACCAATTGGAATAACGGTTTCGATGTCACAGATTCGTAACAGATGGTTCGTATTCCCGTCGCATCCCATTGCTACATTGGTCTCGGCAGGATGAACGGGAGGCGACCAAAAATCGCGAGCGAGTTCCCGGTTCTCCGCCGCACAACCAAAGGAAATTATCGCGGGCCGCGGCTTCGACCCGAAGCCGCGGATCCCGAATCCATCCTCCTCGTTCCGTTCCTCTCCCTC
>JACCYK010000555.1 GCA_013696525.1 Chloroflexia bacterium | reverse complement strand
CCGCGGTGCCGGGCAGGGCCGTGAAATTCGGCAGCTCGCCCAGGCCGAGCAAAACCTTGACCACCGAGCCCTTTGTCTTCAACCGGCGGATCCCGGCCACCAGGCCGGCCGGCAGGTGGCGCTCGCCCACGAGGTCGAGGTAGGTGCGGCTGGGATCGGCATTCGAAAGGATGAGATCGGCCTCGTAGCGGCGGCCATCGTGGAGCCGGACGCCGCGGGCGCGTCCGGCCGAGATGTCGATTTCGGCCACCTCGGCATTGGTCGCGATATCGACGTCATGCTCGCGGCAAAACGCGGCCAGGGCGTCGGCAATCGTGCCCATGCCGCCGCGGACGAAGCCCCAGGCGCCCTGGTGGCCGTCGATGCTGCCGATCAGGTGGTGGTACTTAATATAGACGGTGCCGGGGGTGCGGGGTCCGGCGTTGACGCCGATGACGCCGCCGGTGCTGAGCGGGGCCTTGATCTGATCCGATTCGAAGTACTCATCCAGCAGCTCGGCTATGCTCAGGCGGGTTAGGGTCCGCCAATCTTCTTCGCCCTGGCGGCCGGAGAAGGCGGCCTCGATCTCAGACCAGGACGGAGCCGGTTTCAGCAGCAGCGGGCGCATCCGGGCCACGATCCGGTCCCACATCTGCCAGTAGGCATCGTAGGCGGCGACATCCTTGGTTGAGAACTTGGCGATCTGTTGCCGGGTTTTCCTCCCGTCGAGCGAGCTCATGAAGTAGGAGCCGTCGGGGAAGGGAACGAAGTATTGGGGATCAAACGGCCGCACCTGGTAGCCGTGCCGCGCCAATTGGAGGTCGTGGACGACCTCGGGCAGGAGAAGATTGCAGACGTAGGAGCAGGTCGAGAGCCGCCACCCCGGCCACGGCTCCTCGGTGACGGTGGCGCCGCCGATGATGTGACGCCGCTCCAGGACCAGCACTCGCTTGCCCGCCCGCGCCAGATAGCCGGCGGCGATCAGGCCGTTGTGCCCGGAGCCAACCACGATCGCGTCGTACCTGCCGCCGTCGCGGATGTCCGGTTGGGAGCCTGCCCGCTCGACCACGCCTTCCTCCAAAGCACGACTCCGTCGTTGCCGCTTTGGCAGATGGTGCCAGCCCGGTCCCGCTTGCGCAAGTCCGCACCGGCGTCATAATCGCGGCGGATTCGGCGAGCGATCGCGCGTCAAGGAGACAAGCCGGTGAAGATCACGCGGATCGAGACGCTGCGCCTGGGGGAGTTTCCCAACATCCTCTGGGTCCACGTCCACACCGACGAGGGGGTGATCGGGCTCGGTGAGACGTTCTACGGCGTCGCCGCGGTCGAAGCCTACCTGCATGAGACGGCCGCCACGTACCTGATTGGCAAAGACCCACTCCAGATCGACAAGCACGCCCGCGGCCTCTATGGCTACGTCGGCTACCGGTCGTCCGGGGCCGAGATGCGGGGCAACTCGGCGATCGACATCGCGCTGTGGGATATCTTCGGTAAGGTGACGAACCAGCCCCTGTACCAACTCTTGGGCGGCGCCAGCCGGGACCAGATCAGGATCTACAACACCTGCGCCGGGTATCGCTACACACGCCAGCAACCGCGGCAAAGTGTCGAGAACTGGGGGCTACCGACCGCGGGCGCCGCCGCCGAGGGCCCGTTCGAGGACCTTGACGCCTTCATGCACCGGGCCGGCGAGCTGGCGCTGAGTCTCCGTGACGAGGGGATCACCGGGATGAAAATCTGGCCATTTGATCCCTACGCCGAAGCAAGCAACGGCCAGGATATCTCGACCCGTGACTTGAATTGGGCGCTGGAGCCGTTTCGCCAGATCCGGGCGGCGGTCGGCGACGAGATGGACATCATGGTCGAGTTTCACTCGCTCTGGAACCTGCCCACGGCGCGCCGGATCGCGGCGGCGCTGGAAGAATTTAAGCCGTACTGGTATGAGGACCCGCTCAAGGCGGACAATATCGACGCCCTGGCGACGTTCGCCGCTGGGACCCTGATTCCGGTCACGTTGAGCGAGACGCTGGCGACCCGGTGGTCGTTTCGTGAGGTCTTCGAGCGCGGCGCGGCCGGCATCGTGATGCCCGACATCAGTTGGTGCGGCGGCATCTCGGAGGCGAAGAAGATCGCCACCATGGCCGAGGCGTATCAATTGCCGGTCGCGCCCCACGACTGCACCGGGCCGGTCGTCCTCGCGGCCTCGACCCATCTCTCGATCAACCTGCCGAACGCGCTGATCCAGGAAACGGTGCGGGCCTACTACATGGGGTGGTATCGCGAGCTGGTGACGAACCTGCCGCCGATCGAGCGCGGCACGATCCGATCGCTGATGGGGCCGGGGATCGGGACCGAGCTGCTGCCGGGGCTCTTTCAGCGGCCGGATGCCATCGTCCGGGTCAGCTCGGCATAGGGCCGCGAGTGGTCAATCTTCACCAGCGCGCGCGCGTTCCTCAGTCGTCCTGGCTCAGGATCCGATCCAGCACGGTTGGTCCGATCGCGTCCGGGGTCTCGGCGGCGAAGCCCCGGCTCATGGTGAGCCCACTCCCCGCGTTCGCGACGTCTGGATCGAGCTCGAGCGTGGTCTCGCCGCTGACCAGGGTCAAGCCGGTTTCGTCGCTGGGGACCTGGAAGACAAGGGCCAGCTCAACTGTCTCACCGGGATCGAGGTTCACGATCGCATCTAGCTCGTCCGGGGCGCCGTCGAGCCGGAGGATCGAGGCGACGACCGTCGATCGCCGGTCGACCGCGAACCCCGTCTCGCTTGCCGCCGGCCGCAGGCTGAAACCGGCCAATGAAACGTTTGCTGCCGCCGCACCTTGGTTGTCGGCCGTGAGCAGGATCGTCACCCACTCCCCGTCGTCGGTGGCGGCGAGCCCGAACTCGGGCAGGGTGGCGCCGCGCTTGGCGAGATCGATCGTCAGTCGCACGGGGCTAGCGCTGGCGGTCGCCACCGTGGCTGGCGGCTCGGGTTCGGCCGCGGGCTCGCTG
>JACCYK010000538.1 GCA_013696525.1 Chloroflexia bacterium | reverse complement strand
ACTCCCATCGCCTTGATATCAGCTCGCACCGGGGATCCGACGCCATGCAGCTCCTGCTCTACATCATCCGCCGCCTGTTGCTGCTCATCCCGTTGCTGTTTGGCGTCACCCTGATTGTCTTCATCCTGACCCGCGTGGTCATCGAAGGCAGCCCGGTCGACCGCATGGTGCCGCCCATGGCCAGCGCCGAGGTCCGCGAGCGCATCGCCGACCAATTCGGCTTGAATGATCCGATCCTGGTCCAATACGCGGCCTACATGCGGGGCGTGGTGACGGGCGACCTCGGCATCTCGTTCACCACCAGCCGGCCCGTGGCCGAGGACCTGGCCCAGTTTTTCCCGGCCACCTTCGAGCTGACCACCTACGCGATGCTCCTCGCCGTCCTGATCGGCGTGCCGCTCGGGGTGCTCGCCGCCCTGCGCCGCGATACCTGGGTTGACCACCTCTCGCGCTTCGTCTCGGTCTTCGGGGTGGCGATGCCGGTCTTTTGGCTCTCCCTGATCGCCATTTACTTCTTGTTTTACCGCTGGCACATCGTTGCCGCGCCGATCGGCCGGCTGAATCCGCGGATGCGGCCGCCGGACCAGATCACGGGGTTGTATGTCCCGGATAGCATCTTGACCGGGAATTGGGCCACCCTCGGCGAAAGCAGCAAAGTCTTGCTGCTGCCGGTCGTCATCCTGGCCTTCGGGGCGATGGCGCCGCTGGCCCGGATGGCCCGCTCCGGCATGGTGGACGCCCTCGATTCACAGTACGTGACGGCGGCGAGGGCGCTCGGCCTCCCCTGGCCCGCCATCGCGATGCGGTACGCGCTGAAGAATGCGTTGCTGCCGGTCATCACCATGACGTCCGTGGTCTACGGCTACCTGCTCGGGGGCTCGGTGCTGGTGGAAAACATCTTCGCTTGGCCCGGCCTCGGCCGCTACGCCTACGATGCGATCGCCGGCAACGACTACGCGGCGATCCAGGGCTTCATCCTGTACGCGGCGACGATGTACGTCGTCCTGTTCATCTTCGCCGATATTGCCTACCGGCTGCTCGATCCGCGGGTCCGGGTGGGCTAGGCCATCGCCCATACGACAGGCGCAAACCGGGGAACGCATCATTGAGTTCTCCGCACGGTGAAAGGCACCGCTCGATGGCGACACCCGAGGCCCTCAACCTTCCAACGACCGTGGCCAGGGAGCCAATCATCAATTGGCGGACGGACCTGGGCTACTGGCTCGGCCGTAATCCGGTGACGGCCGTTGGCATGGCCGTCGTCGTGTTGCTCGTCCTGATGGCGATGTTTGCCCCGCTGCTGGCGCCCTACGACCCGTTTGCCACCGATCCCCGGGTTTCGCTGCAGCCACCGTCGTGGTCGCACCCGTTTGGCACGGGACCGTTCGGTGAGGATATCTTGTCGCGGGTCATGTATGGCGCCCGCTATGACCTGGCGATCGCCTTCGGGGCGGTCGGCATTGCGCTCGTCCTTGGCTGTCTGATCGGAGCGGTGGCCGGGTTCTGGGGCGGTGTGTTCGACGACGTGCTGATGCGGGTGGTTGAGCTGTTGCAGGCGTTCCCGCAATTCGTGCTGGCGATGGCCATCGCCGGCGCTCTCGGACCCAGTTTCCTGAACCTCATCATCGCCATCGCCGTCACCAATATTCCGATCTACGCCCACCTCATGCGCGTCCGCATTCTCTCCATCAAGGGGGCGCAGTTCGCGGTGGCGGCGGCCTCGTCCGGCAACTCGCGGCCCCGGATCCTGTACCGGCACCTGCTCCCGAACAGCCTGGCCCCCATCTTCGTCCAATCCACCTTGCAGCCCGGCTGGGCGATTCTCTCCGCCGCCGGCCTCAGCTTCATCGGCCTCGGCATCCGGCTGCCGGCGCCCGAATGGGGACTCATGGTGGCGGCCGGGAGCTCGCGAATTATCAGCGGTCAGTGGTGGATCTCACTCTTCCCAGGACTCTTTATCGTCCTCGCCGTGATGGCGTTCAACCTCATCGGCGACGGGCTGCAAGATCTCCTTGACCCGCAACGCAAATCGACATGAGCAGCTCTGCCGCCGGGAAAGGGATCGCGGGTATGGATGCGGCTTCCACGCGGGACTCGTCGGTGCTGCTCGATGTCCGGCGGCTGCGCACCGAGTTCGCGACCAGGGCGGAGCCCGTTCGCGTCCTGGACGGGTTGGATTTCACGCTCACCAATCATCACATCACCGGGCTGGTCGGCGAGAGCGGCAGCGGCAAGAGCGTCACCGCGTTTTCGCTGCTTCGACTGCTGCGCCCGCCGGGCAACGTGGTCTCCGGCGAAGTGTGGTTTCGCGGCAGAGATCTCATGTCACTCAGCGAGAAGCAGATGACGGCCATTCGCGGCCGCGAGATCGGGATGATCTTTCAGCAGCCCCGCGCCTCGCTCAACCCCGTCTTCCGGGTTGGTGACGTCCTGAACCATGTGCTGCGGCTGCATCGCGGGATGAAGGGCGATGCGGTGCGGCGGGAGGCATTCCGCGTCTTTCAGGAGGTCGGGCTGCCGGACCCGGCGCGGATTCTACGGAGCTACCCGCACGAGCTCTCCGGCGGGATGTGCCAACGCGTGATGATCGCCCAGGTGCTGGCCGGCCAGCCCAAGCTTCTCATTGCCGATGAGCCGACGACGGCGCTCGATGTCACGATTCAGATGCAGATCGTGCACCTGCTGCGCTCCATCCGCGATCGCCTCGGCTTGACCCAACTGCTGATCACGCACGATCTGGGATTGGTCGGCGAAATGTGCGACGATGTCCTCGTGATGTACGCGGGCGAGATCGTGGAACGGGCACCGGTTGTTGACCTCTTCGACCAGCCCAGCCACCCGTACACCCGCGGCCTGCTCGCCAGCCGCGCCAATCGCAAGGACCGCGACCGCCTCTACAGTATTCCGGGCACCGTCCCCAGCCTCGTCGCCCCGCCCACGGGCTGCCGCTTCCATCCGCGCTGTCCATACGCGCGACAAATCTGCTCGGACGTGGCGCCGGCGCCGGAACACGTCTCAGCCAATCATTGGGTACGCTGCCACTTCTGGAAAGACGTTGTCCGGGACCCAACAAGCGCCGGGAGGGACACCGTTGCCGCCCGTGGTTGAGGTTCGTGACCTGCGGAAGCTCTACCGCATCGGCCATGCGTTCTCGCGTGACTACGTGCATGCGGTGGACGGCGTCAGCTTTGCTATCGCGTCCGGGGAGACGTTGGCCCTGGTCGGCGAGAGCGGGAGCGGAAAATCAACCGTGGCCCGGACCGTCCTGCGGCTGGAAGCGCCTACCGCCGGCGAGACGATCCTCGACGGCACGTCGGTCACGCGGGCCTCGGAGCACGCCCTGCGCCGCATGCGGGCTCGGATGCAGATGGTCTTCCAGGATCCCTACGATGCGTTGAATCCACGGATGCGAATCGGGGAGCAAGTCGCGGAGCCGCTGTGGCTGAGCGGCAAGTCGTCGCGGCGGGACGCGCTCCACCAAGCGCGGGAATTCCTGCGCGGCCTGCACCTGCCGGCCGACGCGGACCGCCGGTATCCCCACCAGCTTTCTGGCGGCCAGTTGCAGCGGGTTGGGATTGCCCGCGCCCTGGTGACCGAGCCGTCGCTCGTGATTCTGGATGAGCCGACGTCCGCCCTGGATGTGTCGGTGCAGGCGCAGATCATCAATCTGCTCGTGGACCTGCAAGCCCAACGTTCACTTGCCTACCTCTTCATCTCCCATGATTTGCACGTCGTTGGCTATCTGGCTGACCGGGTGGCCGTCATGTATCTGGGTCAAATTATTGAGCTGGGACCGACCGCTGCCATCTTCGAGCGACCGGGACACCCCTACACCCGGGCCTTAATCTCGGCGGCGCCAGTAGACCATCCCCGAGAACGGCGCCAGCGCATCATGCTTTCCGGAGAGCCGACATCGCCAATCAACCCGAAGCCCGGTTGTCGCCTCGCCACCCGTTGCCCGTTTGCCCTGCCCAGGTGCGTCGAGCGCGACATTGATCTGACCGAAGTCCTGCCTGGTCATACCGTACGCTGCCGGCGCTTCGCCGAAGAGCACCAGGATGGCGTCTGGAACCCGGCGCCAACCGGCTGGAAACCAGGGTTTGATCCGGCCGCGTGATGACGGCGCCGCTCAGCAAGGCTCCCAGTTGCAGCCCGAGGCCGGTGACCGACGGGATGGCGGCGTTCTCGAACCCTGAACCAATCGATGAACAGTCCACTGCTCCCGAGTGCTGCCTCGTGTCGTCCAGGGCAAGAAACACCGGTAACCACGTCGAAATTGAGTATTTCACGCGCGATGGCCACCGAGTTGCACCGCCAGCACATAACGCTCGCCAACGGCGTTGAGGGGTCAAATTCGGGGTCAGCATCCCTGTCCTGCCGCCATAGGCGAGGATCACGCGACGATTGACATCCTTGGCGGCACGTTGCCCTCGCAAAGACGTCGATCGAGGTCCAGTGCAGGGCAATCGCACGATGACCGAAAAACCGCGGAACGCACGTCGAACCGCGGAGGTTTGCCGAGACGCATCGCGAGCCACGGCAAGCCTGGCATCCAAGTCCGAATTGGCGCAAGCGCTTAGTCGGCCGGGGCGCTGGCCAGACGGCCGCCGTCGGCCCGGACCGAGCGGATCGCGATCACCAGCGCCGCGATCCAGACCAGGACGACCGCCGCGATCGCCACCATTTGCACCCCGCTCTCGACGCCAAGAGCGCCCAGGAGGGTGCGGCCGTTGGTGAGGATGATGAGCCCGCCGACGCCGGAACCGAGCAGCCGGGGGTGCAGGCGGCGGGACAACCAGGCCGCGATCGGGGCGGCGATAACGCCGCCCAGCAGCAGCGCCCCGACCACCGGCAACGCCAGCACGCTGGTATCGAGCGCGATCAAGAAGCCGGCGCTGGCGCTGACGGCGACCACGAATTCGCTGGTGGAGGAGGTGCCGATCGCTTTGCGCGGCGCCATCTTGCCGGAGGCGAGCAGGGTGGGGGTCGAGATCGGCCCCCAGCCGCCGCCGCCGACCGCGTCCAGGAAGCCGGCGCCGAGCCCGAGGGGTAGCAGGAAACGACCGCTCAGGGTGCCCGGCTTCACCGTGATCTTGCCGCCGAGGATGGCGAAGCGGACGAGCAGGTAGCAACCGAGGAGGAAGAGGAAGACGGCGATGAAGGGGCCGATCACCGCCGCCGAGATCGAGCTGAGGAAGACCGCCCCGGTGAAGGCGCCAACGCCGCCGGGGATCGCCAGCCAGCGCACGGCGCGCCAATCGACGTTGCCGAATTTCCAGTGGGAGATGCCGGAGGCCAGCGTGGTGCCGACCTCGGCCAAGTGGACGCTGGCGGAGGCGACGGCGGGGACAATGCCGATCGTGAGCAGGAGCGAGGTCGAGGTCAGGCCGTAGGCCATGCCGAGCGAGCCGTCCACCAACTGCGCCACGAGCCCGAACAATGCCAGCAGGATGAACCGTGTCACCCGGATGCCCTCCCCTGATCCGCCGTATCCCCGCTTTGTCTACCGAAACAGTAGACTCCATAGAGTTTAGCGGAAAAGTGGCG
>JACCYK010000525.1 GCA_013696525.1 Chloroflexia bacterium | reverse complement strand
GCGTGATCCCGTCCTCGACGACCAACGCGGTCGCCCACAGGTCCACGTCGACCCCGTCCGGCAGGACGTGGACCTGCGCTCCCCAACTGGCATGCGGCGCCGAGAGCGGCGGCGTGACGACGACGCGGCCCACCCCGGCCTGAAACGTGTGTGCGGTCATCGTGACTCCTTGAACTTGGCGTATCGGCGGCCACTTAGGCGACGGAAAACTCGCGCACCACGTCCTCATCGATCTCGATGCCGATCCCCGGTCCTTGGGGGATGGCAACGTTGCCGTTCTTGAGCGGGAAGCGCTCGGTTACGAGCCGCTTGTTCAGCTCGGTGTCGGCGACGCAGTACTCGAAGAAGGGGATGCGGGGGCAGGCGGCGGCGAGTTGCAGGGTGGCGGCCTTGATGATGCCCGTGCTCCAGGAATGGAACACGACCTCCGTGCTGGTCAGCTCGGCGAGCTGCACGATGCGCATCGACTCCGAGATGCCACCCACGCGGGTGACGTCGGGTTGGATCACGTCGACGCGGGTCTTCTCGATCAGGTTTTCGAAATCCCAGCGGGTGACATCCTCTTCGCCACAGGCGATCCGGGTCTCGACCGCGGCGGCCAGCTTGCGATAACCAGCGGTGTTATCCGGCATCAACGGCTCCTCGACCCAGTAGGGCCGGAACTCCTCAAGCCGCCGCACCTGTTGAATGGCGTGGTTGGCGTCCGGCCAGCCCAGGCCAATATCAAACATTAGCTCGACCTGATCGCCGGCGGCTGCCCTGGCGGCGCGGGCGAGGGCCACGTCCAGGTCCGCGTCGCGGCCCCAGGGGCCCCAGCCGAGCTTGACCGCCGTGAACCCGCGCTCAACCAGGCCGCCGACGAGGGTTTCCACCTCCGCCGCGGTCTCCGGCATCAGGGCGCTGGCATAGGCCCGGATTTCAGAGCGGAAGGAGCCGCCGAGCAGCTTCCAGACCGGCATCCCGAGCGCCTTGCCTTTCAAGTCCCAGAGGGCGATGTCGATGCCGCTGATGGCGTGGATGACGGCGCCGCGGCGACCGTAGTAGATGGAACCCCGGTAGAGCTTGTCCCAGAGCCGTTCGATGTCGAATGGGTCCTCGCCGATGAGCAGGTGGCGGAGGCCGCCGGCGACGGCATGCGACGGCGGAGCGTCAACGATCGCCTTGATCACCGAGGGCACCGAGTCCGCCTCGCCAATGCCGGTGATCCCTTCATCGGTGCTGATTCGGATCACCAGCGCATCCTGCGACCCATCCGCCTTGGCGTTGTCGATCGTTGGTTGCCGCAGCACGATCGCTTCGACGTCGGTGATTTTCATCTGGTTGTCCCTTCCCCCGCTTAAAGGACGCCGAACTTGTCGTACACATCTCTCAGCAGGTGTCCCTGTTGCAGCATCGCCCGGCTGTGATCCTCGCTTTCGACCTTCGTCAACGCCAGATCGACGGTTTTTTCCAAAGCTTCCCTCGGGATGACGACAATGCCGTCGAAATCGCCAAAGATGACGTCGCCGGGTGAGACACGGACCCCGCCGCACATGATCGGCACGTTGTAGTCAACGACGACCGACCGGTAGGAGGAGTCGACCGGGCGAATGCCGGTGCAGAAGACCGGGAACCCCATCTCGATGATGCGGCGCACGTCGCGGGTGTGGCCATCGATGACGCAGCCGGTGGCGCCGCGGGCGGTGGCCGCGGTGGAGAGCAGCTCGCCCCAGAAGCAGGTCCGCTGCGAATCGTTGGTCATCGCCACCATCACATCGCCCGGTTTCAGGGTGTCGACGGCTTCGATCTCGAGCCGGTACGGCTCGGCGGGACGGGCGTAGACGTCGGCGGTGAGTACCGTGTGGGCGCGACCAATGACCCGCGATTCGGGTGACAGCGGTCGCAACCGGGCCGACATCGCCTGATCGTGCAATCCCTGCGCATCGAGCACGTCAGAGACCACTGAAGCGTAGAGCTTGTCTTGCAGGATCTTCAGCAACTTGTCGCCGTCGGCCATTGCCTTCTCACCCCGATCTCGGACTCACGACTCACCGTTCTCGTAGGCGCGGGTCGAGGACGTCCCGCAACCCGTCACCCAAAAAGTTGAAGCCCAGGACGACGATCATGATCGCCAATCCCGGGAAGATCGCCATCCATGGGGAAATTTCCATGTAGGTGCGGGCCAGGTTGAGCATGCCGCCCCATGATGGCTCCGGCGGTTGGGTGCCGAGGCCGAGGAAGCTCAACGCCGCCTCACTCAGGATGGCGCTGGAGAGATAGACCGTGGCCATCACGATCAGCGGCGCCAGGATGTTCGGCAGGAGGTACTGTTGGACCAGGCGCGGGCCGGTGGCGCCGATGACTCGGCCCGATTCGACATATGGCTCGCTCATCACGCTGAGGACCGAGCCTCGAATGACGCGGGCGAAGGCGGGGGCATAGACGATGCCGATCGCGATCATGGCGTTGGTGCGGCTGGCGCCCAGCAAGCCCGAGATGACGATGGCGAGGACTAGGCCGGGGAAGGCGAACAGCACGTCGGTGAAGCGCATCAGCAGTGAGTCCATCGTGCCGCCCACGTAACCCGCGGTGATGCCGAGCGTGGCGCCGATGACCAGGGCAATGAGGACCGAGATGACGCCGACTTGCAACGAGACCCGGGCGCCGAAGACGATCCGGGAAAAGGTGTCGCGGCCAAGCTCGTCGGTGCCCATCAGGTTGGCCGCGCTCGGCGACAGGAGGCGCGTGTTGTCCTGCGCGTCGGGATCGTAGGGCGCGATCACCGGGGCGAAGATGGCAACGACGATCGTGAGCACGACGATCACGAGCCCGGCAATCCCGATCGGGTTTCGCCAGCGCGGCGGGATTGACCACCAGGGCCGACCCCGAACGCCGGCGGTATCCAGCGTCACCGCGGTCACGGTCGAGGTGGTCATGCCTGCTTGATCCGGGGGTCGAGGTAGGCATAGAGGACATCGACCGCCAGGTTGATGAGGACGAAGATCGTCGCCAAATAGAGCGTCGCCGCCTGCACCAGCGGGTAGTCGCGGTTGAAGATCGCCTGGAGCAGGGTGTTGCCGACGCCGTTGAGGCCGAAGATCACCTCCACGATGGCCGAGGTGCCGAGGAGGGCGCCGAGCTGAAACCCGACAACCGTGATCACCGGGATCAGGGCGTTGCGTAGGGCATGGCGATAAACGACAAGCCGGTTTCGCAACCCTTTGGCGCGGGCGGTCCTGATGTAGTCCTGATTGAGCACCTCCAGCATCGTGGTCCGGGTCATTCGCATCTCGATCGCCATAAGTTGGACCGCCAGCGCGGTGGCGGGGAGGATCATTTGCAACAGGTTGCCGCTGAGGTCGTCGAACGGCGAGATGTACCGGGTCGATGGCACCCAACCGAAGACTTTCGACGTGACCAACAGGGCTAGCGTCGCCAGCCAGAAGTTCGGCAGCGACAGACCGATCAGGCCGCCGATGCGGGCCAAGAAATCAAGCCCCGTGTCACGTCGCACGGCGGAGACGATGCCGAGCGGGATCGCCACCACGGTCGCGATCAGGGTCGCCATGAAGGCCAACTGGACGGTGATCGGTAGGCTGTTCGCCAGCAGTTCCGCCACCGGGATGCCAGAGCGCAACGAGTCGCCGGGATCCCCGGTGAGCAAGGCGCCGAGCCATTGGAGGTACTGCACCGGTAATGGTTCGTTGAGGCCCATTGCCTCTCGCAACTGGTCGCGGGCGGCGCTCGTCGTTTGCGGATCGGGGCCGGCCAGGATGTCCACAATGTCACCCGGCAGGAGCCGGAGCATCAGGAAGATGAGGAGGCTCATCCCGACCAGGGTCGGAATGAGCATCAGCAGCCGGCGAGCGACGTACAGGGCCACGGGCGACTAGCCGTCCGTCACGCAGGCCACGCGCAGCCCCGGCAGGAAATCGGTGTAGGAGACGTACATCCCGGTAACCCGGCTGCCCGTCACCTGGAACTTGTACGGTTGCACCGTGTAGATGTTGGCGGCATCTTCGATCACCCGCTGTTGGATCTCGCGATAGATCGCGACCCGCTCCTCGATGTCGGTCGTGGTCAGCCCGTCGTCGTAGAGCTGGTTGATCTCGTCGTCGTTCCAGCCGTCGCCGAACCAGGCCATATTGAGGGCCGTGCCGTTGCGGAAGTCAACGACGTAGCCGCTGGGATCGCCGCGCATGCCGCGTCCGGTGGAGGCCCACTGGAAATTTCCTTCACCGATGTTCGTGGCGAAGGTGCCGATCTCGAGCGGCTCGACCGTGACGTTGATGTTGAGTGGGCGCAACTGCTCGCGCACGATCTCGGCGATCTGGGTGTAATCGCGGGGCGCCGCGATCGCTTGCAGCGTGACCTCGAACCCGTCGGCGAAACCAGCCTCGGCCATGAGGGCTTGGGCCTGCTCCAAATCCGTCGCGTAGAGGTCGGCCAGCGTTTCCGCCGGCACCGGATAGTCGCCGTAGCCCGGCGGCACCGGGCCGGTCAGCTCGGCGTTGCCGCCGTAGACGTTGTCGATGATCTCCTGCCGGTCGACGGCCATATTGATCGCCTGACGGACCCGGGCGTCGCGCCAGGGTGCGTCGTTGACCGTGTTGAAGTGAATCACCCGCGGGGCCGAGGTTAGGCCGCTCAAGACCTCCAACGAATCGTCGTTCTCTAACGTCATCACGACATCGGGGCTGAACGTGCCGCCGTCGATCTCGCCGGAGCGCAGCGCGGCCACCCGGGACTGTTCATCGGGCAAGACCTGAAGCGTCAAGTCCTGGACGCACGGCACACCGGGGTTCCAGTGGTCCTCGAACGCGGTGTAGACCACGCGGGCGTTCGGCACGAACTCCACCAGCCGAAACGGTCCGGTGCCGATCCCCTCGCTGAGGAGGTTGATCTCGTCGGCGATGCCGTTCGGCACGATCGGGCTATAGCGCGACCAGGCCAGGACGCCGGGAAGGGTGGGGTCCTCCTGGGTCATCGTCACCGTAACCGTCATCTCGTCGACGGCTTCGACGCCTGCGACGTTGACAAACCAGGGAAGCTGGATGCCAGGCGCCGGCGGGTTCATCGCCAACTCAAGTGAGTAGACCACGTCGGCCGACGTGAACGGCCGGCCGTCGTGGAAGACGACGCCTTCCCGCAGCTGGAACGTGTAGCTGGTGCCGTCCGCCGCCGCCTCGTACGATTCGGCCAGGGCGGGGATGATCTGCAGGTCGGTATCCCAGGCGAGCAGGGAGTCGTACATCGGCTCCTTGCCCCACATGTTGGCGCCCGCCACCGCGCCGTACGGGATCAAGTTCACCGGGTCGGACTCGATCGCCCAGGTGATGGCGCCGGTCGGTGTGTGGTCGGCGGCCGGGGTGCCATCTTGGGCAATGACAGTCTCGGGTAGGACGTTGCCGTGCGACACGGCGGCAGCGCCGCCGATGCCGGCGAGCCCGGCCCGGCGTGCCAGCTCGCGGCGTGAGACGCGACCGCGAAGGATGTCGTGCAGCAAGGACTGCCGGGGATCTTCGATCATCAGTTGATCTCCTATTCCTTTTCCTTTTCCTTCGTGACGAACGGTCCGAGGGCCGCGCGGTGTTCCTCGGCTGGCGGCTCGCCTGGTGACGGCGAACGGTGATAGGTCCATTGCTCTGGCTGGACCCGTCATTCGCGATCGCTCGCGACCAAGGCTGGCCGGACGACACCAGCTCCCCACCGAATCATGGACCTCGGGTCCATTATACAGCGATAGTCCGGCCGTGCATCTGCCACGGGACGCGATTCGCGAGCATTGCTTCCGAGAACAAGCAGTCAGATGGATTACGCCCGCTTGGCGTAAATGTTCAGCCAGAATGGGTCAGTGCGCTCGACCTCGTCCGGGGTGACGGTGACCGAGGCTTGATCGATCCGGGAGGTGAACCCGTACCGGGCGAGCACCTGGAGCAGCTCATTGAGATCGTTCCGGGGGTTGGCGCTGCTGCCGTGGAATTCGAGGATGATCTCCTCGACCCGCGAGAGCGCCGCCCCGGCATCGGTGAGGACGGCGGTTTCGAGACCTTCGATATCGAGCTTGAGCAGATCCACGCCATCGCCAATGTAGGGCGCCAGGCGTACTGCCGGCACCCGCTCGATCCGGTTGCGGGCGGGGTCGTGCCACGCATGCGGGACCACCGAGCCGCCCCAGGTCCAGTTGCGGACGCCGTCGCGGTTGACGATAAAGGGCACGGTCCCGTCCTGATCGGTGACCGCGGCGTGGATTAGCTCGACATCGGTGAGGCCGTTGTCAAGAATGTTCGCTTGCAAGATCGGGAAGACGTCCGGGTTCGGCTCGAAGGCGATGACCTTCGCGTTCGGGTAGAGGAGCTTGAAGTAGAGTACGCTGAGACCGATATGAGAGCCGCAGTCGAGAATCCGCGGCGAATTGGTAGCGGACTCGAAGCGGTATCCGCTGTCGGTAAAGACCTCGTAGTAAATGCGGCCAAACTCTTCCCGGTTCGAGTAATGGAAGCGATAGGGACCGATCACCCGGCTGCGAGTCGCCCGCTGGTTAAGGTGATACATGACGTTTTCAACGATTGATCGCATCTCCGTCTCTTTCCCACTTGCGCCGCCCGGTTCGCGAATGAGGATACGCAATGCCCTCTCGCTTATCAAACGGCATCCAGTGGAGAAGACGTGCCGGGCCGCGGCTGGCGGGACGGGTATACTCACAGGCGTAGCACCCGCCCGCGGGCGGGGATGGAGGTCGCCCCGTTCGATGACAGATTCGGCAGTCGCTCCCGTTCGCGTTCGCTTCGCGCCCAGTCCCACCGGCTCGTTGCATATCGGCGGCGCCCGGACCGCGCTTTTCACCTGGCTCTTCGCGCATGGTCAAGCCGCTCGCGAGGGCTGGCCCGGCCAATTCCTCCTCCGGATCGAAGACACCGACCGAAACCGTCTGGTGCCGGGCGCGGTGCAGGGCATTTTCGACGCCCTGACCTGGTTTGGCATCGATTGGGACGAGGGTCCCGACGTCAGTGGGCCGCATGCTCCCTACATCCAGAGTGAACGGCAGTCGATCCACCAGGAGCATGTCGAACAGCTGATCGCCGCTGGCCACGCTTATCGCTGTTTTTGCACCCTGGAACGGCTCGAACAGGTCCGGGCCGAGCGACGGGCGAACAACCTGCCGCCCGGTTACGACCGGCACTGCCGCGACCTTGACCCGGCGGTCGTTCAAGCAAACCTCGAGATGGGCATTCCCTCGGTGGTTCGCTTCGCCATGCCCCGGTCGGGCGAGACCCGGTTCACCGACCTGTTGCGCGGCGAGATCGTGTACCAGAACGAGAACCTCGAAGACGCGGTCCTGCTCAAGGCCGATGGCTTCCCGACCTACCATCTGGCGAACGTGGTCGACGATTATCTGATGGGCATCACGCATGTCACCCGCGGTCCGGAGTGGATCCCCTCGTCCCCGCTGCATGCCCGCTTGTACGAGGCGTTCGATTGGGAACCGCCCCTGTTCGCGCACATGCCGCTCATCCTGGCCCCCGGCGGCGGCAAGCTGTCGAAACGACATGGGGCGACCGGGATGGAGGAGTTTCGAGCCCAAGGGTACCTGCCCGAGGCCGTGATGAACTACGTCGCCTTGCTCGGTTGGAGCTTGGACGGCGCAACGGAAATCTTCTCCAAAGACGATCTGCTAGCCTCGTTCAACCTGGAGCGGGTCAGCGCCTCGCCGG
>JACCYK010000465.1 GCA_013696525.1 Chloroflexia bacterium | reverse complement strand
CGTCGGTGCTGGCGATGGGATCGACGGTCAGTCCTCCCCGTTCGCCGCCTGACACGAACCACACTCGCTCGACCCGCCGGATGACCTCGCCTCGCTCCTCGCCGGCAGTGACAAAGACGACCAGGCTCAATGCCGCCAAGGCGCGGATCGGCACTCGGAGCGGATATCCCGTGAGCTGACCCACGAGGTCCGCGATCGAGGTGGCATGGGCGGTTGCCGCCAAGGCAAACCCGCGGCTCGTCGCCGCGAACGCGCGGTGGACCCCCGGTCCCCACAAATACGCCGGCAAGTGGGGGCTGATCTCGTTGATGAGCAGCACGGACCGCGCCGGTTCGACCGCCGGGTCGTCGAGGAAGGAAAATGACTCGTAGCAGCCGCGCGGGTAGATCCGGCGGGTGCCGGCCGGGAGGAAGTCGAGGAGCGCGGTCAGCAGGGTCGTCTTGCCGGCGCCACGGGGACCGGCGGCGACGAGGACCGTGGCCCGGCGCGCCAGCATCCCCCAGAGCAGCGCCGCCACCCTGGTCGAAAGCATCCCGGCGCGAATTAGATCGACGATCGTCCGTTCGGACGGCGGCTCCCAGCGCGGCCCCCACCAGACAAAGGGCTCGTCATACGACCTTGGCGGTGGACGGCCCCGCACCTTCGCCTCCCGCGGCAATCCCCTACCCGGCCGCCGCGACGCGGCCCCTTCGGCGAGCGGTTGGAATAAGCGTGGCATAAGCATTGCAGTGGTTCCCGGCGGAGGGAAGGCTACTCGAACATCCCTCGCCGCACCTTTAGAACCTGCTCGGGGTCCGCCTCAACTGTGCGACGAACGGGCGCACGCATGTTGTCCGCTCAATTCGGCTCCACGGGAGCGGCGACTCAGTCATCAGGAGCACCAATTCAGCCTCTAGATATCCTCTTCCGGACCCCGAGCAAAGCGCCCGAGCGGGCGGCCACCCGGCCGCCTCCTCGGCCCCGCTATCGCGGGCTCGGCTCTCCCCCCTGGCGATGAACCTCACCCGGCACGATCTCGACCGATAGGGCATCCAGCAACCGCTGGATCTGCACCTGTTTGCGATCGATATTCATCACGGTGTCCAGGACGATCGCCGGCCCCTTGGTCGGTTGGATAATCAATCGACCGGAACGCAGCATCGCGTACTCGAAGACATCGGTGATCTCCGACTTCATTTCGAGGCCGGGCGCCGGATAGCGATCGACGCTGCCGAGAAAGCCGTGCCGGTGGATGATCTCGTTGGGGAAAATCAACCAGTAGTTGAACCGGAAGTCAATCAGCCAGACGATGAGGAAGACGACGGCAAAGATGCCGCCGAACAGCCAGTAGAACTGGTTGTTCGCTTCGGGCCGGACCCTGGCGGTGATAGTCTGCAAACCATCCCAGAAGGTGTAGACCTGCTGATTGACCAAGAATCCGCCCAAGAGGACCACCATGATGAAGAGCACGAGGTTGAGGGATGAGGTGCGCGGGAAATCGAAGCCCATGATCACCGTGTTGACCAGGAACACGATGACGAAGATGGTCCCCCAGGTTACCGCCCGATCGGGCCAAAAGGTCGAGCCGATCGCACAGACGAACGACGCCACCATCAACGGAAAATAGAAGATCACCTTCGGCCAGGACCAGAGCTTGACCGGCCGGGGCGCCCGTTTCGCTGGCGCCCCGCGACGTTCAACCGGTTGCGGCGTGGTCGATTCCATGGCGTCCCCAGTGTCGATGGATCGGTCAGCGGCCGATCGTTGTTCCTGATTATACGGACGAACGGGGAAGCGAAGCGGGGGCGATCGCCGCGATATAGGGCAACTCGCTAAACTGCCGGCGTAATCCAAGGCCAAACCCGGCAAGCAGAGCGGCCGATACTTCGAAGCCGACATGACGGACCGGAACCTCCACGAGGCGGGCGGCGGTGCGATCGAGCAGGGTGCAGGCGGTGATGTCGCGGACGCCGCGCCGTCGCAACCAGGCGACGAGATAGGCTAGGCTCAAGCCGGTGCTGACCACGTCTTCGACCAGGAGGACGCGCCGTCCGGACAGGTCGAGGTGTGGCGCTCGCCGCACTCGGGCCCGGCCGTCGCCAACCGGGTCATACCGGGTAAGCTCGATCCGGTCTTGGCCATACTCGACGCCACGGTGCGTGAGCGCCGCGGTCAGGGCCGACAGGAAGCGGTCCGAGCCCTGGCCGACGCCGACAAGCACCGGTGACCGGGTTGACCACGACGGCCCCGCGACCGCGAAATCCGCCGCGATCTGGCCCGCCAGGGTTTCGATTCGGGCCGCGATCACGGACGCTGGATAGACGATCGGGCCAATCCGGTCCTGATCGGGGTCTGCCTTGGCCGGTTCGTAGGCATCGACCAATTGCTGATAGTCTCGCCGGTACAGGAGCTTGATCCCCACCGCGGGGTACAGCGCTCGCAGGCGTCGCAGCTTCTGATTCTTGCGGGTCACCAAGCGTTGCCGCATCGTGGTCAGCTCGATGTACAGCCGGTGATCGGGCAGATAGAAATCGGGCGTGAAAAACGCGGCCGATCCGCCGTCGCCGGTGCGGCGCAAGGCGAAGGTGGTCGGCTCATACACCCAGCGCACCCCGTAAAACGTGAGAACCCGGGCCAGCTCCCGCTCCGCCGGATGGGCAAAATCATCGTCGCTCCCCCGCCGCACCACCGGTCCGAACGACGGCAGGACCGCTTGCCGGGCAATCCACGGTCCAGGCGCCGGTGCGGCCCCCGTGGGGACGACGCGGGCGCCGCCGTCAGCCTCGTCGTTCGCTCCCCTACCCCTCACCGTTGCGGCCATTCCTTCCCCACGCCGAACGGTTACCCGGACCGGTTGCACAGTCCGGTCCGAGTCGCCGCCGATTGATGTCCTTTGCGGGGACGGCCTCATTTTGGCACACGGCAGCCGTCGAGACAACGGCCAGAAAGGCAACGGGTCACCAGGGCCGCGCCGGATCGGACGCCGACGTCGCCCCGCGTGGCAACCGCGGATTCGGGTACATTGCCGCCAGAAATGTCCAGGTGGCGGGGGGGGGGTAAGCTTGTTGACTCCTCCCGCTCGCGGGAGCTATCGGAGCCGGATATGCACCCACCATACCCACCGACCACCTCCCGGCTAACGCCGGAAGAGGACTCGATCGGCGATCCAGACGACGAGGACGACGATATCGACGATTTGCTGCCGGGCGATCTCTGGTTCTAGGCGGCGGCCTTGGCCACGGTCGCCGCCGAGCGCGATCGCCGGGCGTCGTATACTCCCGCTCAGAGAGGCGGACCTCGCGCCAGCGCGGGGACACGGCGCCGCGGGAACGCGGAGTGGAAAAGGAGACAGGACGCCGATGGCGGACTCGGAGCAGAAAGATGACCAGCGTCAGTTTGACCTCGTGGTGCTCGGCGGCGGCACCGGCGGGTACGTGGCGGCCATCCGGGCCCGGCAGCTCGGACTGAACGTGGCGGTGGTCGAAGAGGATAAGCTCGGCGGCACCTGCCTGCATCGCGGGTGTATCCCGACCAAGGCGTTCCTGAAATCGGCGGACGTCCTGGACGAGGTGAAAGCGGCGAAGCAATTCGGCGTCAATGTCTCCGGGGCCATCGAGTTTGACTACCCGACCGCGTTGGGCCGTTCGCTCAAGGTGGTAGAGACCCAGTACAAGGGACTGCTTTGGCTGTTTGACTCCAAGCACAAGATCCCGGTCTTTGCCGGTCGTGGCCGCATGCTGAGCCCGAGCCAGGTGCGGGTGACGCCCAATGAAGGCGGGGAGCCGTTCGTCCTCCAGACCAAGGACGTCATCGTTAACACCGGGTCACGGCCGCGGCCCATTGCCGGCGTGCCCTACGACGGCAAGCAGGTGATTAACTCCGACCACGCCGTCGCGCTGGAGGAGCTACCGAAGAGCTTCATCATTCGCGGCGGCGGCGCCACCGGAGTCGAATGGGCCTCGGTCTACCATCGTTACGGCAGCAAGGTGACGCTGGTGGGCCGGATCGTGCCCCAAGAGGACCATGAGGTCGCGGACGCCCTGACCAAGGCATTCCAACGCCAAAAGCTCGAGATGGTGCTCGATGCCCGGCCCACGGCGGAAGATATCGACGTGTCCGCCAAGGGGGTCACGATGCGGGTGACCGACGCCAAGGGCAAGGACCGGGTGCTGGAGGCCGAGGTTTTGCTCGTGGCGGTCGGCCGGCAAGGCAACATTGAAGATATCGGCCTCGAAGAGCTCGGGGTGCGGCCCGAGGGCCACTACATCCCGGTCGACCCGATGATGCGGACCAACGTCGAGCACGTCTACGCCATCGGCGACGTCAACGGCCAGCAGCTCCTGGCCCACACCGCGATGCACCACGGCATAATCGCGGTCGAGCAGATCGCCGGCCAGAACCCGTACCCGCTCGACATCCTCAATTCGCCGGCCTGCACCTATTGCGAGCCGGAGATCGGCAGCGTCGGCCTCACCGAGCGAGGCGCCGAGGAACTGGGCCACAAGGTGAAAATTGGAAAATTCCCAATGAGCCCGAACGGCAAGGCGCAGATCGAAGGGCATACCTTCGGCTTCACGAAGATGATTGCCGATGCCGACACCGACGATTTCCTCGGCCTGCACATCATCGGACCCCATGCCACCGAGCTGATCGCCGAGGCCGCGCTCGGCCGCCTGCTGCAAACGACGCCCTACGAGATCGGGCTCAGTGTCCACCCCCACCCGACGATCTCGGAGGTGGTCGGCGAGGCCGCGCATGTCCTGCTCGGACATCCGATTCACCTTTAGGTCGAATCGCGCTTACTCCGGGCGGTGCCGGCGTCGTAACCAGGCCGCGATGATGCGGTGGTCGTGCGGGAAGGCAAGCGACGGCAGGTTGTCCACCGCGAACCACCCGACCTCGGTCAGATCGTCGGCCGGGCGCGGCTCGCCCGTCGCCCGTGTCGCCGCGTAGACGGCAAGGACGACGATCTCGCCCGCCGCCGAGTAGAGACCGAGCAGATCGCCGATCGCGACGGTCAGCCCGACCTCTTCGCGCACCTCACGCGCGGCAGCGGCCTCGACCGCCTCGCCGCGTTCGACGAAGCCGGCCGGGAAGCTCCACGTTCCCGGCCGGTGCGTCCCTTCGGCGCGCCGGCCGAGCAAGATCCGGCCGTCGCGCTCGATCAGCACGGCGACCGCCAGCTTGGGGTCCAAGTAGGTCACCGCCCCACAGCCGGCACAGACCGGTCGCAACCGGTCATCGTGCTCACGTTCAGTTGTCGGCTGGCCGCATTGCTGGCAATACATCGTCATCCGCCGGCGGCGGCTGGGCCGGCTAGCGCAGCCCGAGCTGGCGCCACGGATTCGGCATTGGCCCAACCGGAATGTGGATCAGCGCCGGCTCGTCGGCCTTGAACGATTCGGTGAGTTGCCTCTCCAGCGCCGCCGGTGTCTCCGCCATACGGCCGGCGATGCCGAAGCTGTCGGCCAGCTTCCGGTAGTCCGGGTTGACCAGGGTCGAGGCGATCGCGCGGCCGTCGAATTGCTCTTGCTGAATCCGGAGCACGTTGCCATAGGCATTGTCATTGAAGACGAGGACCACGGCGGCGATCTGGTGCTGGGCCATGGTCGCCAGCTCGTTCAGGCAGAAGCCGAAACCGCCGTCGCCGTTGACCGAGACGACGGGCACGCCCGGTTTCGCCACCTTGGCGCCGAGCGCGGTCGGAAATCCGTAGCCCAGCGTGCCCTGGTAGCCGGGCGTGATGTAGGTGAGCGGCTCGTAGACCGGGAAGCCGAAGTTCGACCAGTAGCCGATCTGGGTCATTTCGGAAACGAAGACGCCGTCCCGCGGCAGCGCCCGGCGGATCGCCAGCCCGTACTCCGCCTGCGGCACGATGGCGCCCAGGCGAGCGGCGACCGAGCGCTTCAATTCCATCAGCTCCGACCGTCGCGACGGGCGGCTGATGTTGTGACGCTCGATGCCGTCCGCCAACGCGGCGAGGCCCAGCCTCGCATCCGCCTCGATGCCGACATTGGGCACCCGGTTGCGCACCAGCTCTTCTGGATCGATGTCGATGTGGATGATCGTCTTGCCAACGGCGAATTTACTTAGACCCGAGAGCGAGTCGAGGGCGAACCGGGAACCGGCGACCAGGACCACGTCGGCGGCGGGCAGCAGGTCAACCGCGCCCACGGTGTTGTGGGCCAGGTAGTGGTCGTCGGCGATCGCCCCCTTGCCATTCTGCGACATCACGACTGGCGCCTGGAGCAGCTCGGCCAGGCGCAGCAGCTCCGGGCCGGCGCCGGCCCGGAGGATGCCGCCGCCGGACCAGATCAACGGCCGCTTGGCGGCCCCGAGAAGCTTGGCCGCGATCTCGATTTGCTCAGGATCAGGCGCCGCCGGTTCCGGCCGTGGCCCCGGCCCGGATAGCGTGACCTCGCCGGTGGCGAGCAGGATGTCCGGCGGCACCTCGATCTCAACCGGCCGCGGGCGTCCAGTCCGCAACTGCCGAAAGGCTTCACCGACCAATCCGGGGATATCGCCCGGCGTCATCGCACGGGCGGCGTGCTTCGTCACCGAGCGCACCATGCCGAGCTGGTTCGGGATCTCATGCAGCAGGCCGCGCCCAACCTCGATCAGGTCGGATTGAATCTGGCCGGTGACGCACAGCACGGGGGAATTGCAGGCATAGGCGGTGGAGAGGGCGGCGGCGGCATTGAGCAAGCCGGGGCCGGGGACGACCAGGCAGGTGCCGACCTTGCCAGACGCTCGGGCGTAGCCGTCCGCCATGTAGGCGGCGCCCTGCTCGTGCCGGGTCTGGAGGACGCGGACTCGGTCCCGCTCGGTGTACAGGGCATCAAAGGCGCCATCGAGCTGGACGCCGGGCAGGCCAAAGATCGTGTCGATCCCCTCCCCGATCAGCGAAGCGACCAGAGCCTCGCCGCCGGTGAGCGCTTGCGGCTTCGCCGGTTGGGCCTCGGCGGCTGCCGGCCGCTCCCGTGTCTGCACCATGCTTCGCATCCTCCATGCAACGTGTTCGGTCAATGAATCCAAGCTGAACTAACCCCGCTGACGGTTGGGGATGGGTTGCAGAATAGAGCCTAATCCCGAGCCACGCCAACAACCGCCGGCTCAAGCCCCGTCCCGGTGTGCCGCCCCGGCAAGGATGTTCGCCGATGCCGGCGGCATTTCGAACCGGCGATCCGCACCCCGGCCGTGCCATCCGGATCGGGCCTCGTTCCCGCTGTAGCGCCGCCAGGTCGTGGCCAGGATCACCTTGGCCGCCTGCTCGCCACCGCCGAAAATCTCATGGTCCTTGGTCAGTGAGATCGGCTCGGAGGAAAAATTCGCGATGAGCAGGCGCTCTCCCGTCTCGTTCCAGCGGCGCACCGCGACCAGGCGATCGGCCAGGCGTTCCACGCTCGTTCTGGCTCGTGATTGGTCCCGAAGCACCGTGTCTTCGCCGCGCATCCGGATCAAATCCCGGTACAGGCGATAGATGCCGCGATTCGTCTTCCGCTCGTTCAGGTCGAGCTTCGAACCGAGAAAGGTTGCTTCCGCTTGCGGGTTTGGCATCCGCTCCCGCTCCGCGGGGTCGGCGAAGGCGCGAAACCCCTTGAACTCCTCGCGCCGGCCGGCGGCCACCAGCTTGCCCAGCACGTCGTTGTGGTCGGTGAAGAAGAGGAACGGCGTCGACGCGGCAAATTCCTGCCCCATGAACAGCAGCGGGGTCTCCGGCTCGAACAAGAAGAGCGCGGTGGCGACGGCGTACCGTTCTGCCGAAACGAGGTGGTTGAGACGTTCGCCGAACGCTCGATTCCCGACCTGATCGTGGTTCTCGGTGCAAAACACGAACGCCGTGGCGGGCTCGGTGGTGACCGTGGTGCCGCGGGGCTGGCCGCTCGCCGGCTCGACCTCGCCCTGGTAGATGAAGCCGCCGGTGATGGCGCGATTGAGCTCGGCGATCGTGCCGCGGAAGCCGGCGAAGTACCCCTCGCGCTCACCGGTGAGCAAGACGCGTAGGGCGTGATGGAAATCATCGGCCCAGACGGCGTCGAGGCCTAGTCCCCCTTCTCCCACTGGATGGACCATTCGCACCTCGTTCGAGGCTTGCTCGCCGATCAGCACCACGTCGCGGGGCGTCGCGGCCCGCGCCCGCGCCGAAAGCTCGGCCAGGACGTGGGGAGCGCTGTCGTCGACGATGGTGTCGATGGCATCGAGCCGGAGCCCGTCGACGTGATACTCGGCCAGCCAGTAGCAAGCGTTGTCGATCACGAAGTCGCGGACGAAGCGGGCGTTGGCGCCGTCGAAGTTTAAGCCGTCGCCCCACGGCGTCTGGTGGCGAGCGGTGAAATAGTCGTCGCTGAAGACTCGAAGGTAGTTGCCATCCGGCCCGAGATGGTTGTAGACGACGTCGACGATGACACCGAGACCCGCCTCGTGGGCGGCGTTGACCAGGCGCTTCAAATCGTCGGGGCGGCCATAGTTGTGAGTGGGCGCGAAGTGGTTCACGCCGTCGTAGCCCCAGTTCCAGCGACCGGGCGTGCCGGCCAAGGGCATCAGCTCGATCGCGTTGACGCCCAGCCGCCGGAGCTCCGGCAGTTGGCGGCGGAGGGCGTCGAACGTCCCCGCCGGGGTCATCGCCCCGACGTGGAGCTCATAGATGATGAGGCCGTCCGCGGTGAGACCGGTCCATGCGTCATCGCTCCAGGCGAAGGCAGCGGGATCAATCAGCTCCGACGGCCCGTGCGGCCCCTCTGGCTGATAGCGCGAATACGGGTCCGGGTACGCCTCGCCGCCGTCGATTCGGTAACGGTATCTGGTCCCCTCTTGAATGCCGTAGAGCACGCCGGAAAAGACGCCGTCCTCGTCGCGGTGAAGGGGCGCGATGCCCTGCTCCGGGGCGGTCTCGGTGACGACCTCGACCCGCCGCGCCTTTGGCGCCCAGACCGAGAATAGGGCGCGGTCGCCGGCGAGATTGGCGCCCATCCTCATGGTCCAGGTCGAATCGTCCCGCATTAGGTCGCATCCATGTCGTGAGCGCCGTCGTTGCGCCAGACCGCCACCGGGACGACGCCAAGGGCGGCCGACGCCAGCAGGCGTTCTGGCGTCGCCTGATCCAGGTCCATGCGTTCGCCCGTGAGCACACTGCGCAACCGGTCGCCGTCGCTCCAATCCGGCAGCGAGATCCAGGTGTCGTCCCAGATGTCGCCGATCGGCGGCTCAAGGCTTCCCTCCAGCAGTCCCGCGATCAGCTTCGGCACCACCACGAAGATCCCCTGATCGGTATCCAGGCAGTGGCGGCTGAACGCGCACAGATGCTCGGCCCGTGTGCCGCCGGTTTCCAAGGGCTGGTAGTCGCCGAAGGCGAACAGGTCCGGCTGCACACGCCGGAAACGCAACAATCGCTCCGTCACCAGCAGTTTGAGCCGCCCATCGCGGGGATCGTTGGTGAGGAGCAGCGGATCGAACGGGGCGGCCAGGGCGGCCAGTGCCTTCGCTCGCTTGTCGTAATCGACCGGCCGCCGGTTGTCCGGGTCAACCAGGCTGAAGTCCCACAGCTCGGTCCCCTGGTAAATATCAGGCACGCCTGGCACGGTCAACTTGAGCGTTTGCTGGGACAACCCATTGAATGCGCCAACATAGGCGATTGGGCCGAGAAACGCGGTCAGGTCGGCCAGGAACGGCCCGCTCAGCGCCGGGTCGAGGATCGCCCGCACGAAACCGGTGGTCGCCGACTCGTAGTCTTGATTTGGCGTCAGCCAGCTCGTGTGGACCTGGGCCTCGCGGGTCGCTTTGTCCATGTAGGCGACAATGCGAGCCACGTACTCCTCGCCCGGGGCCGCGCCAGCGTCCACCGGCCAGGTCCCGAGCAGCGTCTGGTAGAGCAGATACTCGTCGTTGCGGCCGGGCGCCGCCCGGCCATCGAGCCGGCGCTTGTGCTGGCGATTGAGCTTGGTCCAACGGTTGATCGCCGCCCGCCACTCCCGCGGCATTTCCGACAGGACATGCAACCGGGCTCGCACGTCCTCGCTTCGCTTCGTGTCGTGAGTCGAGCTGGTCAGCATCCCGTGCGGCCAGCGGCGCTGCCGTTGCTGGTTCTCCCGGTGAAACGCCGCTACCGACAGTCCAAACTGGGCCGGGTTGCCGCCCACTTCGTTCAGCGAGACCAGCCGGTTGTACTGATAGAAGGCGGTATCCTCCACCCCTTTGGCCATCACCGGGCCGGTCAATTGCTGGAACTTCATGGTGAATTCGACGCGACCGTCCACGTTGTCAGGTTCCTGGGCGTCATTCGTGGCAACGGTCAGCAAGACATCGCGGAGAAAGCCAAGGACGGATCGGTCAATCCGAGGATTGCGGCGGGCCGCTTGCGCCACGGCGGCATCAATCACCTTGCGATCCTGGTCTCGGAGCGTGCCCTCGGCGCCGACGATGTAGGTGCGATAGACCGGAAAATTGGCGACCGTCTCGCGCAGCGCGGCCCGGAGCGCGTACAACGTGAAGTCTCGCGTGTGACGATCGTCCTCCGAGATCCGGTTGAGCGCCTGGGACAGGACGTTGACCTCGCTCATCAAGGCGGTCCGCATCATCAGGTACTTGGCCTCGTAGATGAGGTCAGCCAATTTTAGGCGCTCGCCAATGAACGATCCATACAGTTCATCGAAGGCGCGCCGGTTCGCCGGATTCACGAACAGGTTGGCAACGGCGGTGGCGAAGTCGTAGCCGACCGTGCCATGCACCGCCCAGTTGTCCGGCAGCGACTCGTCATGATCCAGGATCTTTTCGACCACCAGATAGAGTGGCGGCGTCACGCCCGATGTCCCAAGTTCCCCGCTCTGCGCCGTCAGGTAGGCGCGCTGAAGATCGCGAAAGTAACCGGCGGGATCCCAGAGGCCGTCCGGGTGGTCGATCCGGACGCCGACGGCGGGCCGCGCGGCCAGGAGCTGAAGCAGGAGCTGATGGGTGCTGGCGAAGACCGCGGGCACCTCTTGGCGGATCGCGGCCAGCTCGTTGATGGCGAAGAAGCGGCGGTAGTTGATCTCCTCCCCGGCCACCCGCCAAAATGCCAGCCGGTACGATTGTGCCCCCAATAGCTCACCGAGGAGATCGAAGCTCCCAGGTGCTCCGGGCCGACCGTTGAACTCCCGCAAGGTCTCAGCCAAGGCGCTCGCGATCGGCCCATGCGCGTCGACGAGGCTAGACAACCGGCGTTTCGCGACAATCTGCTCGCGCTGCCGCTCCTCGACCGCCGCCGGGTCTAGCTCATCCAGGTGATCGAGCGCCGTGATGATACTTTGATATTCCAGCAGCGCATGGTCATCGGCGGGCAGGCTCTCGATCAGCGCCGGGAGCTTGTGACGGAGGATGATTGGGTACGTCGGCGGCGAGATCGGGAGTGGGGTCTCGAAGTACTGGACGTGAAAGGCGCCATCCGCCAGCCGCAGCTCGAGCTCGCCCCGTTCCAGGACCTCGCCGTACTGGTCGCCCAGGATCGGCAGCAACACCTTCTCGCGGAGCTCACGCTTGAGCGGGGTCCAGTCGATGTCGAAATAGGTCTCGGCCGGCGACGCGGCGCCATTTTCCAGCACGTCTTGCCACCAGCGATTCCGGCCGCCGCTAATGCCCATGTGGTTCGGCACAAAATCAATCAGCAGGCCAATGTCATGCTGGTGAAGCACGCTCACCAACTGCTGGTACGCCTCGTCCCCGCCGAGCTCCGGGTTCAACTCCTGGTAATCCGTGACATCGTAGCCATGGGTGCTGCCCGGGGTCGCTTTGAAGAACGGCGAAACATAAAGGGCGCCGATGCCGAGCTTCGCCAGGTACGGAACGATCCGTGCCGCGTCGGCAAAGGTGAACTCTTGACTCAATTGCACCCGGTAGGTCGATTCCGGGATCCAGGCCGCGATTCCCCGGCTCCCGTCCGCTGTCCCGGTCGCCGCATTGGTGGTGCTCACCTACCCTCCGATCGTTCCCGGCGCGGGCGCCGCTCCGCCAATCCACAAATCGTGCCATATGCTGGCCATTCACGCGGCAGCCATGCCAGCCCCGGAACCGCATTTTCGCGGGAGATGATCCGACCTGGCGTATTCACTTCCCTTTCGGTAGTATAGGGACGTACGCGAGGTCTTCTCGATCATTGTCCGAGCATCCAGGCGTGGCGGCGTGACCTGCCTGGTTCAGACGAGGGGATGCTAGAATGGACCATTGCACATAGGTTATCGGACCGTTGGAATGGAAGCTTGTCGCGCCGCGATGGCCGGCCGTCGAGGCTTCCGTGGGAATCATTCAGAGGAGCCGCGGATGGATGTCCTCATCTTAGTAGCCCGTCTCGTGCTGGCCGCCGTCTTCCTGGTGTCGGGGCTGGCGAAGCTCTTCGACCTTGCCGGGTCGCAGAAGGCGATGCGTGACTTCGGCCTGCCCGAGCCCGTGGCTCGAATCGCCGGTCTCGGCCTGCCGGTGGCGGAACTGCTGGTGGCCGTGCTGTTGTTGCCCACCGTGACCGCGCCTTGGGCGGGATGGGGCGCGGTCGTCTTGCTGGCGGCCTTTATCGCCGGCATCAGCTACAACCTGGCGCGCGGCAACACGCCGGACTGCCATTGCTTCGGGCAGTTGCAGTCGGAGCCGATCGGCCCCGCCACCCTGATTCGGAACGGCGTCCTGGTCGCGATCGCGCTCTTCATCGGGATCGCGGGAGCCGCGTATGGGCCGGGACCGAGCATCGTTGATTGGACACAAAACATGGACGGTCTCGCCTGGGTAGTTCTGATCGGTGGTCTGATCATCATCGCGGCGCTGGCCGGCGTCGTCTGGATGCTCGTGCATCTCTTGGGTCAGAACGGGCGCCTGCTGGTCCGCTTGGACCGGATCGAAGATGCGCTGGCGGATGCCGACATCGCGCTTGACGAAGAGGAAGAAGACGAAGACGCCTTCGAAGAAGGGCTCCCCTTCGGCAGCCCCGCCCCGGCCTTCGGCCTGACCGGATTGCACGGCGAACGGATGACGTTGGACGCCCTGCGCGCGGCCGGGAACCCGGTGCTCCTGGTCTTCACCGACCCCACCTGCCGCCCCTGCAATGCCCTCCTCCCCGACATCGGGAAGTGGCAACGTGAGTACCGCTCGAAGCTGACGGTGGCGCTGATCAGCCGCGGCTCCCCCGAGGACTATCTCGCCAAGAGCGCCGAGCACGGCCTCACCAACGTCCTCCTCCAAGAAAAGAGCGAAGTCGCCGACGCCTATCAGTCCGGCGGCACGCCGACCGGCCTGCTCGTCAGCGCCGACGGCATGATCGGCAGTGGGCTGGCCCCGGGTAGCGACGCGATTCGCCGGCTCGTCACGCAAGCGATCGAGAACAAGGTCGCGATCCCGATCAAGGCGGCGGCGAAGAAGCCGGCGCCCGCGCCGGCGGCGGCCCGCGGCGCTGACAAAATCGGCACCGCGGCGCCCGAGGTCGCGCTGCCGAACCTGGCCGGGGAGACCGTCACCCTGGCCGACTTCAAGGGGGCGCCAACCGCGCTGCTGTTCTGGAACCCGGGGTGCGGCTTCTGCCAGCGGATGATCCCCGAGCTAAAGGCGTGGGAGGAGAATCCGCCAGCCGACGCGCCGAAGCTCCTGGTGGTCTCCACCGGCGATGCTGAACGCAACGCGGAGATGGGCCTGAAGTCGCCGATCGTGCTCGATTCGGGCTTTAACACCGGCCGCGCCTTTGGCGCCAGCGGTACCCCCTCGGCGCTGCTGATCAATGCGGAGGGTGAGATCGCGACGGGGGTCGCCGTTGGCGCGCCCGGCGTGCTCGGCATCTTGCGCAACGATGCTCCCACGCCCGCGCCCGTCATCTTCGAGGACGAGGATGACGAAGAGGACGAGGCCGACCCCGAAGGGCCCCCGATCGGCAGCGCCGCGCCGGCGGTCCGCCTCCCCGATCTCGATGGCAACATGATCGATCTCGCCGATCATCGCGGCACGCGGACGCTGTTGCTCTTCTGGAACCCAGGGTGCGGCTTCTGCGAGCGGATGCTGCCCGAGATCAAGAAGTGGGAGCAAAAGCCGCCGAAGGGAGCGCCGAAGCTGGTCGTCGTCTCCTCCGGCAGCGCCGAGGCGAACCGGGCCCAGGGTCTGCGCTCGCTGACGCTGCTGGACGACGAGTTCGCGGTCGGCTCCGATTTCGGCTCCGACGGCACGCCGTCCGCGATCATGATCGATGCCCAGGGCCGGGTGGCCTCCGGCCTCGTCGTCGGCGCCCCCGAGGTGATGAAGCTGGCCAAGAGTACCCGCGACCCGGCGCCGCCGGTCAAGGTCTGACCGCCGCAATCGGTGGAACTACAAGGGAAGG
>JACCYK010000459.1 GCA_013696525.1 Chloroflexia bacterium | reverse complement strand
CGGTAATGCCATCGAGGCCCGGCAGCATCCAATCCAGGACGACGAGATCGGGCTTGGCGGCGGCGACCGCGATCAGCGCGTCGGGACCATCAAACGCCTGCATCGCGTCATGCCCCTCCTGGCGGAGGTGGCGCGCGACGAGGTCGTTGAGATCGCGTTCGTCTTCGACAACCAGGATTCTCGCCATGCGTTTCCGTCCGCCCCGTGACCGCTCGACCCGTGGCCGTCAACGGCCTTTAACATAACGTAAGCCGGGTCGTCCGCGCGACCCGGCCCACGCCGAGGAGGGGGAATGCTGGACCGAAACGGCAGGGAGCCAATCGCGTCAGGCAGCGTGGCCTCCGGTCCATCGAGCTTGCGGCGCCGGGCCCGCGGTCGGTCAAACATGCTGGCGGATGACCGCGGCGAACCGTCATGGAGGAGCAGTGTCGCGAGTGATGACGGCCCGCTCTACCCGGCGTCGAAACTCTGTCCGTAGAATAGGCGGCAGGTGTTACCGGAGTTGCGCTCCGCTGTCACGAAACTGTCACGTCTTCTTGGTTGGATCGTGGTATACAGCAGGGGCAATGTCATTATCAGGCGAGCGCGATAAGGATCGCACGATGCGTGGCGCCGGTAGCACATACGGATTTCGGAAGCATGGGGCAAGAGCCGAAGCCATGCGCCGGCGACGCGCTGGAATGAATTCCGCGCTGAGCACCGGAAAGCCCTTTCAGGACTACGGTGAAAACGTCCCATCCTCGACATTGGATACCAAAATTGACGAGTTGACATCGCTTACTGAGGACCACTCGCGGTTAGTCCTGAAAAGACTTCGTGATGCTCAGCGCGGAATTCATTCCAGCGCGTCGCGACCACGGAAATCTGATCACACCATCGTTCACCTGAATTTCGTAGTGCTTGACCACCATGCGGAAGCGATGCCAAACGTCGGAGCGTGGCCCGATGTCGTCCTTTCCTGAACCGGCGCGGCCGGGGGCATTCCCGGCGGTGGCGTGGCCGACCTGGTTGGGGATCGGCGGCGGCCCGATGCTGGCCTTCCGCGGCTTGGTGGTCGCGTGCCAGGCGGCGACGATCTGGATTACCTGGCCGCTGTGGCAGGTGCATGCCCTGCCGCCGATGCTGCCGGCGCTGCCCCTCCCCGCGGTCGAGCTGGGCGTCCCGCTGATCGCTTCCTTGCTGTTAATCCTGATCGTGCCGTTGCCGGGCATCGCGATCCATACGCTGCTCCTGGCCTACGCGGTGCTCATCGACCAGACCCGGTTGCAGCCGGAGGTCGTCTCGCTCGTTCTCCTCCTCTGGGGGACGTTGCCCAGCCCGACCGCGAAGGCGTTCGGCCGTGCCCATTTGGTCTCCCTCTGGCTCTTCGCGGGGTTTCACAAGCTGCTGAGCCCGGGCTTCATGGATGGGACCGCGCGGTGGATCATGACCGGCTTCCCGATTGACCTGCCGCCCTGGATGTATGCCAATGCCGGCTACCTGATCGCCAGCGCCGAGCTCGGCACCGGGCTGCTGGCGCTGTTCCCGCGGACGCGCAAGCTGGCGGCCGTTACCGCTTTCGGGCTGCACGCCGGCATCCTCCTGGTCCTCTCCCCGTTCGGTCACGACTGGAACGAATCGGTCTGGCCGTGGAACGTGGCCCTGGCCTTTGCCGGTTTTGCCTTGATCGCGCCCTGGAAGGAATCGGTGTGGCACAGTTTGGGCGCCTGTCATCGCGTGGCAAAGCCGCTCGTCGTGGTCTTGGCGATTGCGCCGATCGGGTTCTACATCGGGATGACCGATGCCTACCTCGCCCACAACCTCTATTCGTCTAACACCGCGAACGCCAGGGTGTTGTGTGCCGCGCGGTGCCAACCGGGCCAGAACCCCGATGCGACGTGGGCCGCCTTCAAGGTGCCGCTGCCGCCCGAGCACCGGCTGTTCGAGCAATACTTCGCGGCGACGTGCCGGTCCGGCGACGAGATGGTCATCTCCGACTCCCGCTGGTGGTTCCACTCCCAAGGCCAGGACGAGCGCCGCCTGCCCTGCCCGGCAGCACGGTGAGGGCAGTGAGCTTGAGCATTGGCGCGTGGTGTAGCACAATGAACGTCCTTCCCTGGTCGGCACGGTCGCGCATATCACCGCCTCGCCGCCGCCGCGTTTGAAAGGCAATGGCCGGGAAACACTGCCCCGGCTGGAGCGGAGGAATCCCGCGATGACTGCCTGCGCCATTCGGTTTCGTCTCGACGGTCCTGGGCCGGCCGCGTTCCTGGTTGAATGCGAGGGTCAGCTCCGGGTGTACACTCGCGGCACGCTCGGTGGCGCGATGCCGATGAACCGCGT
>JACCYK010000456.1 GCA_013696525.1 Chloroflexia bacterium | reverse complement strand
GACATGGCCCGGCTCCGGCGTTGCATCGACGAGCGGGGCAAGATCGTCGGCCGCCGCAAGACGGGCAACTCGGCCAAGATCCAACGCAAGGTAACGATCGCGATCAAGCGCGCCCGCCACATGGCCTTGCTGCCGTTCGAGATCCGCGACGTTCGCCGCTAGCGGCGTCACCGCCCCCGCTCCAGCCCAGAGGAGAACTGATGACCTACCCACGGACGGAGCGGCAAGCCGAGTTGATGGCCGTGGCCGACCGGCTGGCCGCCCGGTTCGCGGAGACCGCCGCTCTCTACGACCGGACCGGCGACTTCCCTTTCGCCCATTTCGCCGCACTCCATGAGACCGGATACCTGGCGCTCACCGTGCCCGAGGAATACGGGGGACGCGGCGCAACCCCGCTTGAGCTGGCGCTAGCCCAGGAACGGCTCGCCCACGGCTGTGCCGCCACCGCGCTGGGAGCGACGATGCACCTGACGGTAATGGCCATCCAGGGTGAGACGCGGACCTGGCCGGAGGAGGCTTATGCCCGGGTCTGCCGGGACGTGGTCGAGCGCGGGGCGTTGATCAACTCCATTCACAGCGAGCCGGACATGGGCAGCCCGAGCCGGGGCGCCTTGCCCAGCACGACCGCGGTTCGCACCACGAACGGATGGGTCCTGAATGGGCACAAACGCTGGGCCAGCCTCGCCCCCGGCTTGACCTATGCCGATGTGCTGGCGGCGGTCTCCGATGGCGACGAGCCGCCCCGGCGCGGCAATTTCCTGGTGCCGATGGATCTCGCGGGGATCACGATTGAGGAGACCTGGGACAACCTCGGGATGCGGGCTACCGCCAGCCACGACGTCATCTTCACCGATGTCCAGGTCCCGGCCGAGGCGTTGTTGCCCGCGACCACGCGAAGCGTGCCGGGCGGCAACTCGGGGTGGGGCTTGTTCCCCGTGCCCGCCGTCTATCTCGGCGTCGCCTACGCCGCTCGCAACGCGACCATCACGTTTGCCCAGGAACGCGTGCCAAACGGGATGAGCGGTCCCATCGCCGAGCTGCAAACCGTACAGCACCGGATCGCCGAGATGGAATTGCTCTTCTGGCAGGCGCGCACCGTCTTCTACGACGTGGCGGAGCGTTGGGTCGCTGACCCGGCGGCGCGGCCCGGCATGGCCTGGGAAGCGGCCGCCGCCAAGCATGTCGTCACCAACAACGTGATGCGGATCACCGACCTCGCGCTCCGGGTGGCCGGCTCGGCTGCCCTCTCCCGCGCGTTGCCGCTGGAGCGCTATTTCCGCGACGCCCGGGCCGGCCTCGGCCACCCGCCAATGGACGACGTGGCCCTGACCACGATCGGCAAGCACGCCCTTGGCCTGGATGGTGAGCGACGCTAACGTCTCCGCTGAACGCCGCCAGCCGCTATCGGATCGGACCAATTCAGGACTATGCGTGACAACCCGAACCAATCCGTTCGAGACCGGATCGCTCTGGTCCTGATGGCGGTCGCCGTCCTCGGCGCCGTCGCCTCGTTCGTCTTCGCCCTTCCCATCGTGCGCGACGCGCCACCGGAGACCAAGGTGGTCGAGGTCTGGCGCATGTATGGCTACCTTGTCTTTGCCGGCCTGTTCGCCCTGCTCGCCATCCGGCCACGGCTCCTGCCGGACCTCTGGGAGCTGGTCATCTTCCACAAGCTGGCCATGTCCGTGACCGCGCTCATCCTTGGCCCCAACCAGGCAACCGGGTCTGAGACCGTCGCCATCGCCGACGGCATCCTCACCATCATCCTGATTGTCGCCTATGTCCTCAGCCGGGGCTACACCGCCTGGACCCGGTTTCGACCCGTCAGCGAGAATGCATAAGCTAGGCCAGCGGTTTTCAACATGACGCGAGTATGCCAGCCGGCTTCTAGCCGGGGTACCCTCTGGGTTTTGTGCATTCAGCGCGGTGGCTTCAGCCCCGCGCTTGGCGGCCAGCATGCGGCTTCATCAGTGGAGTATAGTTTGGCCGGTGGCAGGCATCCTGCCACGGACGTCGTCAAGCGCGGCCCAGATGCCGCCAACGGCACGGCCGTCAGGCAAGAGCGGATCAATCTTCGCCGGGCAGGCACGTCATCCTCGTCAGCGTCCTCCGCCCCCGGTCCAGCAAAGGAGCGGTCAATGGCGACCGAACCGATCGTTGCCCCTGATCACGCCATCCAACGCGCCTTCCAACCCGGCGCGGCGCTGGCTAACGGTGCCAGCGACCCGGACGATCTCGGTCCAGTGCCGATTGCCGACCCGCTCACCGCGACCGTGGCCCCGGCCTCGATCGGCGACGCCGGCCTGCCGGCCGAGACCCTGCGCCAGATGTACCAGGCGTTAGTCCGGGCGCGATCCCTCGATCAACGCATCTGGCAGATGAACCGGATCGGCCAGGCCCCGTTCGTCGTCTCCGGCCAGGGCCACGAGGCGGCCCAGATCGGCGCCGCCTTCGCTCTCGATCGCGAGCGGGACGTCCTGGTGCCCTACTATCGCGACCTCGCCTTGTGCCTGGCCTGGGGTCTCACCCCCGCCGACATGATGCTCAGCGTCCTGGCCCGCGCCGCCGATCCGACTTCCGGCGGCCGCCAGATGCCGGGGCACTATGGCTCGTCCCGGTTGCGGATCATCTCCGGCTCGAGCGTCGTCGCCACCCAGTTGCCGATCGCGACCGGCGTCGCCTACGCGGCGAAGCTGCGGGGCACCGGGCAGGTGACCATCGTCACGTTCGGCGAGGGCGCCTCCTCGGAAGGCGATTTTCACGAGGCGTGCAACTTTGCCGGTATTCACCGGCTGCCGATGATCTTCTTCTGCGAGAACAACCAGTACGCGATCTCGGTCCCCCAATCGCTTCAGCTCGCGATCGACCATGTGGCGGACCGGGCCGCCGGCTATGGCTTTCCGGGCGTGGTGGTCGATGGCGACGACCTGCTCGCGGTCTACCACGCGGTTGCCGCGGCGGTGGCGCAAGCCCGGAAGGGCGACGGCCCGACCCTGCTCGAAGCAAAGGTCTATCGCTACACCCCCCACTCCTCGGACGACGATGACCGCGCCTACCGCGACCAGGACGAGGTGAAAGCCCGGCGGGCGCGGGACCCGGTCCGCCTATTCGAAACCCGCCTGCGCGACCTCGGCCTGCTCGATGACGAGGCAATCGCGGCCATCCAGCGCGACATCAACCGCGAGATCGACGACGCGACCGAAGCCGCCGAGGCGGCCCCGCTGCCGGACCCGGCGACCTACGATCGCCATGTCTATGCCGGCGGGTAACCACCACGAGCCGCGTCCGGCAATCTGGTCAGCGCCCGCGAAAGGGACCGCGATGGTACAAGCCCCCGAACGCACAGCTAGTGCCCCGGCCACGACCGATCCGGACGGGCGGGACGAAACGAGCATGACCTTCGTCGACGCGATCCAGGGCACCCTGCGAGATGTGATGCGGGCCGACGATCGGGTCGTGATCCTGGGCGAAGATGTCGGCCGCCGCGGCGGCGTCTTCCGGGTCACCGCCGACTTTCTCGAAGAGTTCGGCGACGATCGCGTGATCGATACGCCGCTGGCGGAATCGGGCATCATCGGCAGCGCGATCGGGATGGCGCTCAACGGCCTGCTCCCGATCGCCGAGATCCAGTTCCTCGATTTCATCGCCCCGGCAATGGATCAGATCATGAACGAGGCCGCCCGCCTGCGGTATCGCTCCAACAACGATTTTCATTGCCCGATCGTGATCCGGGCTCCCTTCGGCGGCGGCGTCCATGGCGCCCTCTACCATTCGCAGAGCATTGAGGCGATGTTCGTCCACACGCCGGGCCTCAAAGTCGTCGTCCCGGCGACGCCGGCCGACGCCCGCGGCCTGCTTCTGGCCGCGCTGCGGGACGAAGACCCGGTCCTCTATCTCGAGCACAAGAAGATGTACCGCTCGATCCGGGGACCGGTGCCGGCCGGGGACGAGATCGTGCCGCTCGGGGTGGCGCGGCTGGTGCGGGAAGGCACCGACGCCACGATCATCACCTATGGCCTGATGGTCCACGAGGCGACCTTGGCGGCCACCGCGGTGAGCGAGGAGACCGGGGCCAGCATCGAGATCATCGACCTGCGCTCCCTGAAGCCGCTCGACGAACGGGCGATCCTCGATTCGGCGCGAAAGACCGGCAAAGTGCTGGTCGTGACCGAGGCGAACCGGCCCTGCTCGGTCGCCAGCGAGGTGGCGGCCCTGGTGGGCGAAGAAGCGTTTGCCTATCTCGACGCCCCGGTGATGCGGGTCGCCGCCCCCGACGTGCCGGCGATGCCGTTCAGCCCGCCCCTGGAGCAAGCGTTCATGGTCGGCGCCGGGCAGATCGGCACCGCGCTCCGGCGCCTCGTCGCCTTCTAGCGCCCACCCGGAGGAACCGATGGCCCATGCCGCCACCGCCACCACGATCACGATGCCTCAGCTCGGCGAAAGCGTCACCGAGGGCACCGTTGGCAACTGGCTGAAGCAAATTGGCGATCAGGTCGACAAGTACGATCCGCTGGTCGAGGTCGAGACCGACAAGGTCCAAACCGAGATCCCCTCCCCCGTCGCCGGCGTTCTGGTCGAGATCCTGGTCCAGCCCACCACCACGGTGCCGGTCGGCACCGGCATCTGTCGCATCGACCCCGGCGGCGAACCGGTCCGCGACGAACCCGCGCCCACCTCCGACATCGCCCCCGAGGCGAGCCCGCGGGGACCGAACGGACAGATCGAGCTGTTGCGCGCGCGCTCCTCGCCCGTCGTCCGCCGGATCGCCGAAGAACATCGGGTCGAGCTGAGTTCCGTCACTGGCAGCGGCATTGGCGGCCGTGTCACCAAGCAGGACATCCTGGCCCACATCGCGGCCGGTGAAACCGCATCGCCGGCAGCGGACGAGACCGAGCCGATGCCGACACCGGCTAAACCGATCCTGCCGCTACAGGCTGACGACGATCCGCGGTCTGAACCTGGCCGCCTGCCGCTATTCCCTGGTGACGAGGTCGTGCCGCTGACCATGATGCGCCGGCAGATCGCGGAGCGGATGACCCGTTCCGAGCGCACCGCGCCGCATGTGACGACGGTGATGGAAGTCGATATGACGGCGGTCGTTACCTCCCGCGCGGCTCAGCAAGAGGCATTCCGGCGCCAAGAAGGCGTCGATCTCACCTATCTGCCGTTCGCGATCCAGGCGGTCGCCCACGCCCTGCGCCAGCATCCCCGCTTGAATTCAGTGTGGGACGAGGACCGGATCATCCACCGCCGGGCGATCAACATCGGCGTCGCGGTGGCGCTTGATGACGGCTTGATCGTGCCGGTGATCCGGGACGCCGACCGGCTCAGCCTGGCCGGGCTCGCCCACGCCATCGCCGACCTCACCACCCGCGCCCGGGCCGGGCAGCTCACCCCGGACGATGTCGCCGGCGGCACCTTCACCGTCAACAATCCCGGCACCTTCGGCTCGGTCGTCTCGACCCCGATCCTGGTCCAACCACAAGCGGCGATCCTCTCGACCGAGGCGATCATCAAGCGGCCCGTCGTCGTCAACGACATGATCGCCATCCGCTCGATGATGAACCTCTCGCTCAGCATCGACCATCGCCTGCTCGACGGCCTGGCCGCCGCCCGCTTCCTCCGCCAGGTCAAGGATTCACTCGAAGCGGTGCTGGAGCAGGTGCCGCTGCTGTAGAGCGTCCGCTAGACGTAACGCATAGGCATCGCTCACTGCCGGCCATGGGCAAGACACGTCGATCACTTTCGTGCTTCTGCCATCGGCGCCAGCACCGCGATTTGGTAGCCGTCGGTTCCGGCGACGAGCTGGTCGCAGAATCGCTCTTGTGTCTTGCCATCGTAGGACCAGGTGACATTGGCCCAGAGGCTACCCGGCGCCTCGCCCATGATTACGACTTGCTTGACCACCGCGTCCACCCCGTCATACTGGGCCCAGGAGGCGGCCAAGAACTCCTTGGTCTGCCTGGCGTCGCTGACCGGGATCGAGTTGCCGGGAAAATACGATCAGCGAGGGGATCGCGTACTTGCCCGCGATCGCCCGCTCATCTCGCGCCAAAAGCGCGGCCGCATAGCGCTCGAAGAACGCATCCACCGTGTCGCTGGTGTCTGTCATCGCACTCACTTCATGAACCTGACCTGCCCGTGTCACCGAACTTGCCGCGGATGACAACCACGGCGACGCTCGGGGGGACATGGCCCCACGCCGTGGGCAGCTACGGACCGGCACCCTTCCTGAACGTATCATAGATGAGGACCGGTCCGGCCGGTCCGTGAAACCAGGCGAGAAGGACGCGGAGGCGCAATGCCGGCCGAGGACCAGCTACCGTGGGTGCCGTTGACCTTCACCCAGGTCGCCTCCTTGTTCACGGATCTGACAGTGCCTTGGTGGCTTGCCGGCGGCCACGCGATCAGCGCCGTGGTGGGTCGGCCCTACCGGCGGCATGACGATATCGATGTCCTGGTTCTCCGGCGAGACCAGGCGGCGGTGCGCTCCTTGCTGCGGGCGTGGGATTGCTGGATGGCCGATCCGCCCGGTACGCTTCGCCGGTGGCCGGTCGATGCGTTGTTGCCACCGGCCGCGCACGATGTCTGGTGCCGCGAACATGCGGGCGGACCGTGGAAGCTCCAACTGATGTTCGATGAGCATGATCCCGCCAGCGGGTGGTGGCGATCGCGACGGGACCCTCGGATCACGCGTCCGCTTGCCACCTTGACCGCACCGGGCACGTTTCCGCTACCGGTGCTCGCGCCGGAGATTCAGCTTTGGTACAAGGCAAAGCAGCCGCGACCGAAGGACGCACTCGATCTGGCGATGGTGTTACCGGCGTTGTCCGTCGTCCAACGTGCCTGGCTGCGTCAGGCGCTGCGCACCACCTACGGCCCCACCCATCCCTGGTTTGGCGCACTCAATGACACCCGGTTGCGGCCGCGTTGACCGCTTACCCGCCACAGTTCGTAGTCCCTGACAGCGTTCGGTCGAGCGCGGCTCCGGGTGCCGGGAGTCTTGGATCCGCCGCGGTTGTCGATTCGCGCCGACCGCGGCCAAACTTGATCCAGTTCAATCTGCCCAATAAAGTCGGCGTACCGCGCGGCCGAGGGCCCGATCGGTACGAGGCGGCGCTCCTCAAAGTTTGGATCGCTGCTCATGCGGCGATTAGTCTAAGTCTGCCCGACGGCCCGTAACGCTGGCAGCTCGGGAGTTGAGGGTCCACCACTAAACGTGGTCCGGAGATGGTCATGGAACAGATGAATCTCCTGCTCGAGATGATCCAGTCGCCGCTGCACCGCTGCAGCGGCGTCACCGGCTGCCAGGAGGGTGGTCGCGTACTGATTCAGACTCACGCCCTCCTGCTCCGCCGATTCCGCCAGGGAGCAGTGCAACGAGCGCGGCAGGCGTAACACAAACTTTCCGCTGTAGTGCGACGGCGTCGAAGGCTCGGGGATCTCAAGTCCCTGCTCGTGGGCCGTCTCTAGCCACAGCTTCAGAATTTCAGCGGCCATGACCCCGACGTCCTCGATCCGTTCTACTTGCGTCATGCAGCCTGGGAGATCGGGGAATGAGACAAAAAAGCCAGCGTCGTCGGCAACAGTCGTGAACGGATAGAATGACGCCAGATACTCGGCAATGGGCTTGCGCGTCGTGGTCATTGGTCAATCTTCCTCTTGGTCAAGGCCGAGGCGGTCGGAGATGTTTTCGAGGTAGCGCTGCCCGACCTTTCTATCGTGGACGGGCACCACGATTGGAAACTCGTCCGCCTTGGTGAACGTGAAATGGCTGCCCCGTGTCCGAGAATGCTCTCACCCAAACTGCTCCAGCAACGATCGGACATCGGTGAAGCTGGCTTCCGGCGGTCGTCGTCGAATCCGCTGAATCAGCTTTTGCCGTTTACCCACCCTCCTACTCCTATAGTACTACCCGCGATACCAATAGTCTAGACCTTAGGCATGGGCTGGGCTGGAGCGATAGATGGGAACGACACAATTCGGTTGTACGATTCACGCCTACGTTCCGAGCACGTCGTCCAGCGCCGCGCCGATCGCGTTGGCGAGGAAATCGAGCTCCGGCTCCTGGATCGTCAATGGCGGCGCCATCGCGATGCCCTCGGCGACCGGCCGGACGATGATGCCGTGGGCGCGGGTCGCCGCGGTCAGCTTACCGCCGAGGTTGAACGATGGCTCGAACTTCGCCTTCATCGCCTTATCCGCCACCACCTCGACAAACGTCATCAGGCCCTTGCCCCGGACATTGCCGACATAAGGCCGGTCGAGCAGCGCACTCAACCGGTCGAGCAGGTAGGCGCCGGCCCGGGCCGCGTTCGC
>JACCYK010000426.1 GCA_013696525.1 Chloroflexia bacterium | reverse complement strand
CGCTAACCCAACGGATGGCGCGCGGCGCGGCGGTGGGGGCGATTGGCGGCTTCATCGTTGTCGGCCTGATCGCGGTCAGCGACCCTGGTCCGGCGATGGTGGGCGCGCTTTGGATTCCAATAGTGTTGGCCCTGGGCGGAGCGGGATTCGTCCTCTCGGGGGAGGGGGCGCAACCGTACCATCTAAGTGAGTGGGCGCCGTTGCCGGCAGCGGCGATTCGGCAGCACGCGATTCGCTGGTTCGCGGCCGAGGGCTGGGCGCTGCACGTTAGTGAGCCCCGGATGCTGACCTTGAGCCGGAACGCGCTCAACGCTCAAGATCTTGGATGTTGGCGTTGCTCAGCAAGCTGCTGGCCTTTATCTACCTGATGGGGCGCCGGAATCTGACGATGACCATCTTGCTGACCCCGGTGCCCGACGGGACCGAGGTCGAGATCATCGTCAACAGTCGCGGCAGTGGTGGCCAAGGGGCGGCCGTTGGGTTCTTCAATTCGCTCCACGACCAGACGTAGGCGCGGACTACCGGTGATTCACCTCGGGGCGGGACATGGAAACGGGAGCCACTGTAGAGAAGGCTCCCGTTGATCCGAGCTCGAATTGGTGAACGGTCTACGCGCCGCCGGTGATCTCGATGATCGGGGCGGTGGGATCGATGGATGGTGAGGTCGAGGGGATTGCCGAGAACGGGCTGACCGCCAGCGCATCCTGGTTCTGGGCGCCCCACACGGGGAGGAAGGTCGCCCACGTGATTTCGTATTCGAAGGCGCGGTTCCAGTTGCTGCTGGTCGGGCCCAGCGGGTCGCTGATCACGACGACGTCCTCGTTGTAGCCGTTGATGACGACCGCGTGGTCGTTGCCGAGCACGGTCGGAAGCTCCGCCCCGCTCGGCGTGATCCAGATGGTGTCGGCCCAGGGTTGGAAGTCGACGGTGGCCTTGGTCCAGACCAGGGCTCCGCTCTTGAGCGCGGACTCTAGCTCCGGCCGCGTCCCAATCGGCTTCACCGCGAGATCAAATTGCTCGAACAGCGGTTGAAACGCCTTGCCACTGGCGCGGGCGAGCAAATTGTTGGCGTAATCGCCCGAGAAGGCCGAGGTGATGTCGCCGCCATAGATGATGAAGCCGGCGGCGGTTTCCTCGTAGTACGGCTCAATGCTGACATCGTGACCGACGATGTCGAGCAACTCCTCGAACGGCGCCTCGACGCCGTAGGTGGCCAGGATGATCCAGGCCGCATCGAACTCACAGGTGTACTGGTAGAACTGGCCGAATTTTGGCACCACCGGGACGTAGGCGCTATAGGCCCGGCCATTGGCGTTCGTCACTTGGGTCGCCGGCGACGCCAAGCTCGGGCGCGGTGTGCCGCTCGCGAAGCGAGCCACCGTCAATCCCACCACCGCGTTTCGTGCCGCGACCCCCAAGCCGCGACGAGTCATTCCCCTGCCCATACCCTCTCCTTCGGCACGCCGACGTGTTGGATCAATCATAGCGGATCGGACGCGGCCTCGGAAGCCGTGCCCGTATGTCACGATCGGCCGGGTTGCGGCCGCTCGTAACAATCCCTCGTCGATCATAACGCGCAACTCCCCGAACTGGTGTGCCGGAGCGGAAAGTTGCGCGGGGTGGTGTGCGACGCGCTACAGGTGCGATTGGGAGCGACAGCGGTTTGGACGGCGGTTCCAGCCGCTAATGCCCAACCCCGCTGGCCGACACCACGGTCAGCCGGGCCGGCTTGCCGCCGACCTCGATCTGGCCGGCGATTTCCCCGGTGGCGACGTCGAGCATGACCAGGTGGCCGGTTTCCGGGTCTGGCACATACACCAGGTCACCGATGGTGTCGATCCCAGGGTAGAAGCTGAACGAGCCGCCGGCGCTCAGCGTGGCATACGGGGTCACCACCTCGTCGCTGGTCCAGACGATCTCGCCGGCGAGCGGATCGACCCCATGCATCGCGCCGTCATCGGTCAGCACGAGCACCAGCTCGCCCGCGTCGTCATAGGTCATCCCGACTGGGTTGGCGGGCAACGTCAAGGGCGTGATCCGGCCACCCCGGAAATCGGCCTCGATCAGGGCCAGACCGGATCCGAAGTTGCCGACCAGGAGGTCGGCCTCGGGATGGCCGACGATCGTGCTGACGCGCGGCGCGTCCTCCGCTCCGGCGCCGGCGGTCTCGGGATTGGCGATCGTGTGGGCCGTGAACTCGTCGCCGGTCACGGTGACGACCGCCAGGCCGTCGGCGCAACCGAAGACGACCGAGTTGCCAGACACCCATTCGCCGTGGGCGCTCGGGCAACGTTCGATGCTTGATGCGATCTCGTTGCCGTCAAGATCGAAGGCATCGACGGTGCCTCCTTCGTAACCGGCGACGACCATCACCCCGTCGATGACGACAAAGGCGGCATGGTCCGGCTCACCGGCGGGAATCGTCACCGGCACCGGGGAGGTGGCCAGCTCACCTTCATCGAAGAGGCTGACCGTGCCGTCGCCATCGTTGTAGGTCGCCAGGAGCCATCATGCGTCCACCAGTGGGCGGGGGCGTTGCCGGTGACGACGGTCGCCAGGACGAACGGATCGGAGACCACGAGGTCCGCGTGATCGCCGTGATCTTCCAGCGTCAGGCCGGTGTCGATGATGGTGATCTGATTGCCGTCGTAATGATGGGCCACGAAGTAGCGGCCACGCTCGGTGGTAAAGACGGGGACGAACATGCCGCCGGGGGTCGAGAATTGGGCAATTACCTCACCGCTCTCGGCATCGACTACGCGCAGCTCCCCGGTCTCGCCATCGGCCACGAGCAAGCGGGTGGCGGTCGACGTTCCCTGAGAGGCAATCGAACCAACCGTGGCCGCGGCCAGCCCGACCCAGACGAGGGCCGCGAGCAGAACGCGGAGCGTGTCGTGCCATCGTTCAAGCATCTGTCCGTTCTCCTAGATGTTGCTCGTGGCGAGCCCGTGCCAGCCGTCCAAGCGGCGGCTAGCGAGCGATCGTGTCGGTGGCCGGGGTGCCGTCCTGGAGGGCAATCATCGCCCCACCGCCGGTGAGGTCGGTTGGCGCCTCGATCTGAGCGACCACTTCACCGGCTTCGGTATCGATGACGGAAATGAGCCCGTCGCCGCCGTGGCTGATGAAGCCCAGCGCGCCATCCGGGGTCACCGCGGTGGCCCGGCTCTCGTGCTCCCACGGCGCGGCGCCGGCCACCGGCGGATCTCCGAGCGGGGCGAGGGGGACGGTCGTCGTCACCTGGCCGAAGGTGTCCGAGGCGGGATCGGTATCGACGACGTGACCCTGGTCGCCATCCGGGTGCAGGTTGCAAAAGATGGCCGTGGTCGGCGACAGCGCGAACCGGAACACGTAGCCGGGGGCAAGCTCGGTTCGTGTCACATCTTCGGTGTCGAGGTCGGCGATGTAGAGGTCGTTCGTCCAATCCC
>JACCYK010000384.1 GCA_013696525.1 Chloroflexia bacterium | reverse complement strand
GCGTCATCTTCCAGGTGGCGGAGCGGCGCGGGACCAAGGATTTCCAGTCGATCGCGGAAGTGCTCGACCGCTTTTTCGACCAGATCGACTACATGCAGCAGCACCGCGGCGAGGTCGTCGGCACCGCCTCCGGTTACGCCGACCTCGACCAACTCACCGGCGGCTTGCAAAAGTCCGACCTGATCGAGCTGCTCCCGCCGGCCCAGCTCGTCCGAGAGGGTGACGAAGTCGGTCGGCTCCCGCCGGTTGTAGAGGTCGAGGATCGCCCGGTAGACCGTGCCGTTCGCCGGCAGGTAAAAATCGTCAGGCTTGACGAAGGCCGCGACCTTGATAATCGCGTCACGGTCCAGGAGCAGGCTCCCCAGCAGCGACTGCTCCGCTTCCAAGTTGTGCGGCGGCAGCCGCTCGGCCCCGTACTGGTTCTCAATCACGCTGAGTGGGCTGCTGACCATTGCTCATCCCCAGGCCACCCCAGGACCTGGGGCAGTGCCTCGACTCGACACGGTGCCTCCTCACGGGCCGGACGAGGAGGCGACGGCGGCGCGGGGGATCGTGAGCGCGGTTCAGACCGGAACGGCGCCCCTAGGCGTCCGCTTCGTCGACGACGTCAGTCTCTGCCTCGGCGTTCGTGTCGGACGTGGTCTCAGCCTCGGCGGTGGGTTCCGGCGCGGTCTCAGCTTCGGCGGTGGCGTCAGGTGCGCGCTCGGCGTCGACCGCCGCCGCTGACTCGTCAACTTCACCCGTCACGACCACCGTCACCTGCGGCCGCAGCCGGCCGACGAGATGGACCGCCACCGTGTAGGTACCCACGGTCCGGATCGACTCGTCCAGGACGACCTTGCGGCGATCGATCTCCTCGCCGATGGCCGCGCTCAGCCGCTCCGCGACATCACCCGCGGTGATTGAGCCATAGAGCCGGCCCTGCTCACCGGCGCGTGCGATAAACTCCAACCGCTGGCCGGCGATTCGATCCGCCAGCGATTGCATCTGCTCTTCCTGCTTGACAATCTTGCGGGCCTTGACCGCCAGGTTGTGCTCGGCAACCTTAATCTCGCCCGCGGTGGCGACCACGGCCAGGCCTTGCGGGATCAAATAGTTGCGCCCATAGCCATTCGAGACGGTTTGGATAGTGCCGGCCTCGCCCACCTTCGGGACGTCCTGGCGGAGTACGATCTTCATGCGGTAGAGAACCTTCCCAATTGCGATGCAGCGGCCGCGAGACGGGGCAAACGCGGCGGCCCGGTACGTGTACGGACACTACCGCGAACCATCATAATGATACGTTGCCAGGGCCGGTTTCGCAACGAACCGGTCAGCGGCGCCAGGCATCACCGGTGTTCCGGTCCGGATGCCGCCGGTTCGCGACGTCCGATCTCCTGGCCAGCGCATCCGCGCCACCCACGATGTGGCTCCCCGAGACGCCCGTGCCTCATCGCGCGGCCGGTCAATCCGGGAGCGTCTGGCACGGATGTCTCCAGGGCCGTTTCATCGACCGGGTGATCTGGCAGGCGACGGGATGCAGATCGAGCCCAGGCGGGCGGGCGCCGCCGGGCCATTCCCCGATTCGTCGGTCAGAGGTCACGACGACGCTTCATCCTTGCGTACGATCGTGCCCACGCGCTCGCCGCGAAGCGCACCCTCCAGGCGATCCGGCTCCAGCCCGTTGATGATCTGGACGCTCGTGACGAGCCGGGCATGGGCGAGGAGATCGAGCAGGGTGCGGTCAAACGGCAGCGTCGGCAGGTTGCGCTCGCGCAGCTCGGTCACCGTGATCTCGTCGATGAAGTGGGCGTTCGGGTGCTCCTTTGGATCGCGATCGTAGAGGCCATCGACATCCTTGATCAACGTCATGGTAGCGCAGCCAAAGCACTCCGCCAGCAGGTAGGAGCCCGCGTCGGAGCGGTGCGGGGGGATGCGCCCCAGGCCGGGCGGGTGCTCCCACAGCGAGAACGGAGGATCACCGTTGAAGATGACCCCGGGCGCGGCCTGCATAAAGAGTGGGAGCAAGTGGCCGAAGATCTCCGGCGGGATGGCGACGACGCCATACGGGGCGAGCAGCGTGCCAAGCATGTGCGCGTTCCCCAAGGCATCGGCGATGGCAAGCTGGGCGAGGACGCCGGTGGGGAGGCCGAGATCAATCCCGATCGAGAAGACGTGGCGGCTGCGAATACCACCACCGATGCCGATGATGAGCTTGTTGGCGATGAGTGCCGCGCTGATGGCCTCGACCAGCGGGTAGGTGGTTGCCTTGCCGCCATCGAGGATCGAGCGCCCCCCGACCTTGATGACATGACAGGTTGGGAGCATGCGCACGACCGGGGTCTCGGTCGAGGCCATGACCTGCTTGTCGAGCAGACTCTCGCGCATCAGCGGCGACCACACATGATAGCGGTGATCGTCCATGGGATGTTCTTGGCTTTCCGTCATCCGTGCCTTCCCGCTTCCTCTTCGCGCCCCATTTACACGGTGATAATCGTACCAACGTGTTCGCCATTCAGGGCCAGGGAGAGCGTGCCTGGCTTCAATCCGTTGATCACTTGAATCGAGCGCCGATGCTGAGCATGCTTCATCAGCGCCAAGACACTATGCTCGACGACAACGTCTGCCAGATCCAGCGCTTCAAGTTCTTCCACCGTGATGTGCGGAATGAATTTCGCCTTTGGGTCCTTCTTGGGATCAGCGGTGTAGAGCCCGTCCTCGTCCTTAACGTAGATCATGGAGCGAGCGCCAAAGACCTCGCTGACGAGATAGGTGCCGGTGTCGGTCCGGTTCGGTGGAATCCGACCGACGGCGGGATTCGGCTGCCAGAAGACGTATGGCGGCATCCCGAAGAAAATCACCGCCCGCCGCTCTTCCAGGTAGAATGGGAGCTGGGGAAACTGGACAGGCTCAACGAAGGGGATCCCGTGCTTGGCCAGCAGATAGTGCAGCATGCGGGCGTTCTGCATGCTGACGAATGTGCCCAAGATGCTCAGCACGCCCGTGGGCATGCCAAGGTCAAGGCCGACACTGTAGGCGTGCCGGGCCCGCGTGCCGGCGCCGGTACCGATAATCATCTGGTGGTGGGCGAGATTCCCGACCAGCTCGTCGAGCAGTGGGAACACCGCGGCGCGACCGCGGTCGATGAGGCTCTGGCCCCCGATTTTGATCACATTTGCATTCGGCAGGATGGGCAGGACGGGATGGGTTTCCGTCTCGGCAAGCAGCACCTCGTCGGTCAGTGAACCGTGGACCAGGGCCTCGCCGAGGTAGGTCAATAGCTGATCTTGCACGTGCTCTCCCCGATCACCGATGCCCGCCGCACCTTACGGCAAGCGGACGATATCGAAGGCGTATCGCTCGCGAAACGCCCGCGGGCGGTCCAGATTGCCGATCTCGTCCCCGGCCCAATGGCGGAGCTCGGTCAGGATCTTCGTCCGGGTGACCGGCTCGACCGGGAACGAACCCATCCGGGACATCGTTTCCCAAGTATCGATAACCGTCGCCGGCGCGGATTCGCCGGTCCATTCGGCAACCACGCGGCGACCCAGGGATTCGCCGCCGGCCACTACACACCGCTCGACCACGCGGCGTGCCCCCGCGTCGCTCTGGCGAGGACTGATCCCGGCCTCCAGCAGAAGCTGCTGGCGCCGCCGCCGCAAGCGCTCCTTGACGCCTTCGGGCTCGCGAAGCACCCGGCCCAGAATCAGGTAGCCGGCCGGCCGGCAGACGCGCGTCGTCTCCCGCGCGACATGATCGGGCTCCAGCAGGTGGATGACGCGCGAGGCAAAGACGGTCGCGGCGCTCCCATCAGGCAACGGCCACGGCTGGTTACAATCGGCAACAACCAGCGACGGCAAGGCCTCGGCCGCCTTGGCGCGGAACACATCCAGCATCGCGACCGAGGCATCGAGGCCGATGTATCGAACTGGCAAGCGCAAGAGGTGCACCCCGATTTCGCCGGTGCCAGCACCTAGCTCGACCACAAGATCGTCAGGCCCGGCGCCGGCACGGTCCATGATCGAGCGCGCGACGAGAGATCCGACCGTCGATGGGAGCCCAGCCCGCACGCCATAGACCAGCGCCTGGTCATTGAACGTGCTGGCTGGACCGCCGCCCGCGGTTGATTTCGCGGTCGGCTCAGGCAAGCGCCCGCACCGTGCCCATCATTCCGTGATCCTCGTGCAGCAGGATGTGGCAGTGGAAGACCCAGCGCCCCGGAAAGTCGCGGAACCGGGTCCGCATCGTAATTTCGCCGAATGGCGGCAGGCCTGTCGTGTCCTCGTGGTAACGCACGGGGACTGGCTGCCCGTTCACCGCGACGACCTGATAGTCGTTGATGTGAATGTGGAATGGATGCCAACTCGACGAGGCGTTGCGGATCACCCACTCCTCGGTGGTATTGAGGCGGACGACCGCGTCATCGCGTTCGCCATCGAATTGCTTGCTGTTGATCCAGAACCTGGTTTCCGGGGGATTGATCGGCGTGCCGAACTGGAAGGTGAACCGACGGTGCTCATCAATGACGGCGGTTGAGAGGTCCTCGACCGGCAGCAGCGCCGTGGGCAGCGGTTGTGGCGTCATGGCGTCACCATCCACCACCAGGGAAGCCAGGGTGGCGTCCGCCTGGGTCGTAAACCCCGTGGCGATGGGGAGGGTGCGGAAGGTGTAGGTCCCCGCTGACCCAGCCTGGACCAGTACCTCAACGCGTTCGCCAGGAGCGAGATTGATGGCGTCACGCGTCCACGTCTCGTTCAGCGTGTTTCCGTCCTTGGCGATCTGATGGAGTTGGTGGCCGTCCAGATGCAGGAGGTACGTCACGTTCGCCGTCGCGTTCAGGATGCGCCAGCGCTGCGTCTCTCCCGGCCGGATCGTCATCGTCGGATTAAGCTGGCCGTTGACCAGACGCAGATACGACTTCTGCTGGCTCCTGGCATCCGTCGTAATGTCGATCACGTTGCCGTCGGGGCTGAGCTGCGTCGCCTGGAGTACCAGCAGCCGCTCGGGGACGCCCGCGACTCCAGGCAGGTTGTCGATGTCACCCTCGATGATGATCGGACCCGCCATTCCGCCGAACACCTGATTGGTCACCGTACCGTGCTGGTGCGGGTGGTACCAGTAGAGACCGGCGGGATGGGCTGCCGGGATCCTGTACTCGTACTGAAAGCTCTCGCCGGCCCTGACGGTGAGAAAGATGTTGTCCGAGTTGTCGGAGGGCGAGACGTGCAGCCCGTGCACATGGAGGTTCGTGTCACAGGATGACACATGGTCCGAGGCAGAGTGACCGGGTCCAGTCACCACGTGGCAGAGGAACGGGCTGGACTGAGGGAGCCCCGTGGGGAGATCATCCAGCTGGTTGAGCAGGTTGACCCGCAGCGTGTCGCCCGGACGAACCCGGAGTGTGGGCCAAGGGAAAGAGCCTTCGTAGACGGACACGGTCGCCGTACGACCGGCCACCGGCACCGGCTCGACGCGGCAGGTGAGGGTGGTGTCGAGCAGACCGTCGCGGCTGGTGCGGACCTCCGGCTCGACGAGCTCTGCGGCCGCGGCCGCCAACGCCCATGGCGGCCACCCCAGCCCCGACCGTGAGCTTCATGAGACCCCGTCGCCCGATCATGTGTTGCCTCTGCTGGGCCCGCCGGGTGCGATACGCATGCTTCGTCACGATTGGTTGTGGCGATCGGTCCATCGCACAGTCTCCTCTGTCTCGTGCGTCCGCGCACCCAAGCTTGGGCGCGCGGAGCGAATCGGTGGTCAATTTGCCTGCGGCTTCGGGACGACCACCACGACGCCGATAGTGTCCGGATGGATCGCGCAGTGATAGTAGTAGGTCCCGGGGTTGGGGAAGGTGACGCTGTAGCTGCTCTCAAAGGGGAGTCC
>JACCYK010000381.1 GCA_013696525.1 Chloroflexia bacterium | reverse complement strand
TTCGACGGCGGCCGGCTCGGGCGGCCGCAGGGCCAGGATGATGACGCCGCCGGCGAGGTCGTCCCGCGAGACGAGGGTAGCGGTGCCGAAGTAGCCTTGGTACGGGCCGCTGATACCTTGGACCTGGATCACCAGCGTCGCCGGGCGGAACCCTTCGGTGTCGTCGAGCCAGGTCCAGCGCTCGGGCACGTCGCCCTCGAACCGCAGATAGCCATCGAAGCTGCTGTCCCCGATCGTAAACCGGGGCAGGCCCGTTTCCGGCAACGGCAGGTCGGCCCGGCCGATCGAGTCCCCGTTCGGGTCGGCGCTGGCGACGCGATCGCCGGCGACGCTAAGCGGGAGGATGTTGAGGAACTCTCCCGACGGGTCATTGGCATACCAACCCGCCAACGTGACCACATTCGTGGTGGCGGGCTCGACCACCGGCGGCGCCGCGGTCGACGCGGCGACCGGGGTGCCGGCGGCGGGCGTGGCCTCTTGGCCGAGCCCCGGTTGGGCGCCAGCGCCGAGCCAGGCCGCGCTCAAGAGGGCGATCAGGGCGAATCCTCGTCGGGTGCTGCTTCGCGGACGCATTCGTCTCCTCCTCCCGCTCGGGGCCAGCGTTACCATACCGTGGCACACGCGCGGGGCCAGGTCAAGCGGTTGCCAATCAGTCAACTCATCAGTTGACTTCGAGATCGTTCACGCTGGGCAAGGGCGGGTAGGGGGCGTGCGGCTCGGTCTGATACCAAAGCGCGGTCGAGGCGATATCGTCTTGGAGCGGTAAGTACCGGCGCTGCTCCTCGATGGAAGACCGCCAGCCGAGGGCTTGGATCGTCACCCGTAGATCGTCCTCGAACCGGATCGGGTCGAGGATGTGCCAGCGATACAGGCCGAACCGCTGTTGAGCCTGGTAGAGCCCGTCCGGCTTGATGACTTGCGGCAAGCCGAGGAAGGGCGTCGAGTAGACGCCGTACTCGCCCGCGGGATGCTCGAAGTTCCAGGCGCCGCCGAAGTAATCCTCGGTCCCGGTGCCACAGATGGTGGGCCATTCGTCATCACCGTCGAGATAGAATTTGATCTCGCCCTCGCCCCACCACCGGTTGCTGTTGACGCCCCAGGCCAGGTAGGTGCCGACATAGTGGCCCTGGCCGCGCACGCCATCGAGCAGCGTATGCACTTCCTGATAGGGCAGGGGATTGCTGCGGCGCCATTGCGCATGGAAATACGCCCGATCGGCCGGGACCTCGGTCAGGGTGTAGTCGATTTGATAATAGAACCCCCGAATCTCGTCCGGGCTCAGGTTTTCGACCGTGATCCGGGCGATTTGGCGGAAGGGCATCTCCCAGTAGGCGTTGAAGCCGCCGGCGGGGTTGACCGCGACCGGCAGCGAGCTGATGTTGCAGCGCTCGCACCAGCCGCTGCTGAAGAAATCGCCGATCGGGGTCTCGATCGAGGGCGTCTCCTCACCGTCCCAATAGGCGCGGAAGACGAGCCGCCGCCACTGGGTCGGGTGGACGGTGAGCCAGATGTGCTGGATGGCGCCGGGGCCGTCGATCTCGGCCAGCGACACCGTGGCCTGGCCGGGGATGTTAATCGAAGGAGAAATCTTCCAGCCCCGCCCCAGCTCGCGGCCGGCGACGGCGCCGGTGCCCGCCGTCGCCATCCCGCCGCCGCCCTTCTCACCCGTGAAATTCTCGGCGCTGATCGATCGCGTCTTCGCCGGCGACAACCGCGCCAGGTTCCCCAACCCCATCCCCAGTCCATTGAACTCGCTCACCATTCCCCTCCCTATCTATGCGCTTGTCGCGCCGCACGAGGCGCGGATTCGAAGCTCGCAGTCGAAGATGACGCATTGTGGCTGCTGGCGGGTGCGCTCGATCCGCTCGAAGAGGAGGCGGACGGCGGCGTCGGCCATGCGGCGGACGGGTTGCACGAGCGTCGTTAATGGCGGGTCGATTAGGGCGGCCCAGAATGGGTCGTCCATCGCCACCACCGCCAGGTCCGCCGGCACCCGGAGGCCGCGGGCGCGAACAGCCTGCAAGGCGCCGACCGTCATCAGGTTGTTGGCCACGACCAGGGCGGTCAGCTCGCCCCCGGCCAGGAGGTGCTCGGCGGCCTGACGGCCCTG
>JACCYK010000371.1 GCA_013696525.1 Chloroflexia bacterium | reverse complement strand
GTGGTATCCCCCTCGGAGCCGAGGATGACATTCTCGGCCACCGTCAGGCGCGGGATCAACATGAAGTGCTGATGGACCATGCCCAGACCCGCGGTGACGGCATCGCGCGGGCCGGCGAAGTGGACCGGCTCGCCGTTGATGCGGACCTCGCCGGCGTCCGGGTGGTACAACCCGAACAGGATGTTCATCAGGGTCGACTTGCCGGCCCCGTTCTCCCCCAGCAGCGCATGGATCTCACCGCGATTGACCTCGAAGTTGGTGCCGGCGTTGGCGACGACGCCGGGGAATCGTTTCACGATCCCCCGCATTTCGACCGCCGGTGCCGGGCTGTCGCTAGACCGCCGCCTCATCGCTTAGTCTTCCCCGATCGGTGCCCGGGGCGGATGCACTGGCCGGTAACACGAAATCCGGGTGATCGCTTCGTCCTCCGACGAGGTCGCCCTCGGGGCGCTGGAATGACGCCCATAGGGCACCCGGCGCTGAGCATCACGATGTCCTTCCAGGACCGAGGGCGACCTCGGGGCCACCACCGAAGCGCTCTTCCGGAGTTGGTGGTACTCGATCATCCGGTCCGGTTTACGCGACGGGGGTCGCCTCCGCCTCGGGGCTGGCCCCTGCCGCGGGCAGGGCGTCCGGCGCGACCATCTCGAACGCGGCTAGTTGGTCACGGTCGGCGGGGACGACGATCGTGCCGTCGATGATTGCCTGCCGATATTGGTCAACGACGGCCAGGGTCTCATCCGATAGGTGGCCGTTTGGATCTTCGACGCCGACGCCGCCCTCGGCCAGGCCGAGATCGAGCACGCCGCCTTGGAAGGCATCATTGACGACCTGTTCGGCGACCGTGTAGAGGGCGGTATCGACCCCCTTGGTGGCGACGGCGAGCTGATGCTCGGCCCCAAGCTGGCTCTGATCGGTGTCGGCGGCGACGACCCAATAGCCCTCGCCCAGCTCACCGGCGGCCTCGAACGGCCCAATCCCAGCCCGGCCGGCGATGGCGAAGACGATGTCGGCCCCATTGTTGTACATCGCCAGGCTCAGCTCGCGGCCGAGCGCGACATCGTCGAAGTTGCCGACATAGGAGGCGGTGACCTCGGCCTCGGGATTGACCGAGAGGACGCCGGCCTCAAAGCCGACCTCGTACCGGATCACGGGCGGGATTTCCAAGCCGCCCAGGATCCCGATCTGGTTCGACTCGGTGGAAAGTCCAGCCGCGACCCCGGCCAGGAACGCCCCTTCCTGCTCCTTGAAGACCACGGACGTCACATTATCCTCCTCGACCACGGCGTCGATGAGGAGAAAGTACTCGTCCGGGAATTGCGCGGACACCTCGGCAATCGCGTCGATCAGCAGGAAGCCGACGGCGACCGTCAGATCGCTCTGGTCGGCGGCCTGGGTCAGGTTTGGCAGGTACGACGCCTGGTCCCGGCTTTCGATCACCTCACCGCGAACGCCCAAGTCCTCGACTGCCTGATCGAGTCCACGCTTGGCCAGGTCATTGAAATTTTGATCGCCCAGACCCAAGGTATCAGTCACCATTGTGACGACGACCTCGTCCTGGGCCAGGGCACCACGCGCTCCGGCCGCCAGGGTGGCCGCCACCGGCGTTGCCGCCAACGCCAAGCCCATCGCGGTTCGCCGGTTGATCCGTACTCGGTAGCGTTTCGACACGGGACTTTCCCTCCTCGGATGACCAAACGTTCGTGACCAGGGGCGTGTTGCATTCCCACGGGTTTCGTCAGATGGTATCAGGTCTCGGGTATCCCATGCAGGCGGAACCCCGGAGCCGAGCTGACGAGTACGATCTCCATCTCATATTCTGCTCACGAATCCCGTGATTTCCGAAAGCGACATGCCATCGAGTCCCAAATCCGCGAGCGACCGGCCACTTGCCCGGAAGTCGGTGCCCATGACCGCCGAGGTGAGCGTGACGACGGCACCAAGCGTGGGCGTCTCGACGGCGGCGACGTCGGCCAGGGCGGCCCAGGTGACCAGGCCGAACGGGACGTCCTCGGTGAGCCAGCGGGTGTTGATGGCGCCGGGCGCGCGCAAGGCGGTGAGCATGCGCGAACCGTTGATGACCGCCCAGAGATCGCCGGCGGGACCAAACCCGGCCTCGTGAAAGGCTTGGGCGACGGGGGTGAGCTGGAGGCCGAACGCGGCTCCGATCGCGAGCCGCTCCTGATCGAGGGCTTCGAT
>JACCYK010000365.1 GCA_013696525.1 Chloroflexia bacterium | reverse complement strand
CAGCTCCCAAATACTGGGGGAGCACCGCCGAAATCCCCTCTCCCAACCGTGGGAGAGGGATTGGGGGTGAGGGCTACTCGACGTTCGGGTTGAGTGGGGATTGAAGCAAACGTGAAGACGAACCGGCTCGGCTGGGCCCCCTACCTGCTCCTGCTGCCATCGTTCATCTTTCTGCTGGTCTTTTTTGCCGCCCCCATGGTGCAGGCGTTCGGCCTGGCCTTTCAGGACGCCGGGGGGAACTGGAGCGCGGACTCGCTGCGACGGATGGTCGCGGATGCGCAGTTCAGCGAGGCGCTTTCCACGACGCTGATCCTGATCGTGGTGATTATCCCGGTCCAGTTCGCGCTCGCCCTGGCGATGGCGCTGGTCGTCAACGCCCGGCTCAAGGGAGCGGGGCTCTGGCTCTACATCTTCGCCATCCCGCTCGGCGTCAGCGAGCTGGTCGCCGGCATCGTCTGGTTCGCCATCTTCACCGAGCGCGGCTGGCTCAACAGCTTCCTCGAAGGGGTCGGTCTCCTCGAACGCCCCTTCATCTTCCTCAGCTACCAGGAACGGGGCTGGCTGATCTTCGCCATCGTCGTCGCCGAAGCCTGGCGGGCGACCTCGATCATCATGATTATCCTCGTCGCCGGCTTGCAGGGGATCCCGCGCGATTACCTGGAAGCGGCCGACGTCTTCGGCGCCAGCGGTTGGCAGAAAGTCCGCCGGGTCATCCTGCCGCTGCTGCGGCCCAGCCTCCAGGTGGCGCTGATCCTGCGCACGATCCTGGCGTTCCAAGTCTTCGCCACCGTGATCGCGATCGCCGGCCAGGGGTTGACGGTGCTCAGCTCGGAGGCGTACCTCTGGTACAGCAGCTACCGCGACTCGCACGTCGCCGCCGCTTACGCCGCCTTCATCCTGATCCTCTCGGTGATCAGCACGATTCTCTTTCTCTGGCTGCTTCCGGTCCATGAGGAGCGGGTGACATGAGCGCAACCGCCGAAGCGATCGGGGCCGAAGCGGCCGCCGGCGAGCACATCACGCTCCGGCCCCGGCGGCCCGGCCGCCGCCGGATCGTGGGCCGCGGGCTGCTCTATCTCGCCGCCGTGGTGCTGGCGATCTGGGTGCTGCTGCCGATCTACCTGATCACCGTCGTCGCCTTCAGCCCGACCGAGCTCGTCTACGACTACCCGCGCCGGCTCATCCCTGAGCAAGTCTCGACCGAGACCGTCGACTTCTTCGTCAACTCCACCGGCGTCCTGGCCGCGCTCCGCCGCAGCGTCATCGTCGCCGTCGTCTCGCTGGTCCTCTCGACCCTGATCGGGGCGCCGGCCGGCTACGCGATCGCCCGCTACGCCTTCCGCGGCCGGAACGCTTTCCGGGTCCTGATCCTCTCCACCCGCGCCTTCCCGATCGTGATCCTTTCGATCCCGCTAGCCGTCACCTTCATCGAGTGGGGCATCTACGACTCGCTCTTTAGCGTCGCCCTGATGCACACCGCCCTCGCCCTGCCGTTCACGGTCCTCATCACCAGCAGCATCTTCGTCAGCGTGCCGCGCGACCTGGAGGAGGCGGCGCAGACGCTGGGCTGCACCCCCCTCACCGCGTTTATCCGGGTGACGCTGCCGCTGGCGCTGCCGGGGCTGGCGGCAGCGTCGATTTTCACCTTCGTCCTCTCCTGGAACGAGGTCTTCGCGGCCGTCATCCTAACCCTGCGCGAGCGGACGCTGCCGGCCCTCGTCCTCCAATCGCTGACCGAGTCGCCGGCGCCATTCCGATTCGCCGCCGCCTGGGCGATGCTGGTGCCGTCGCTCATCATCATCTTCATCATTCGCCGCTACTTGCTCGGTCTCTGGGGCCGGGTGTCGCGCTGAGACAGCAACCAAAACCTCGGAGCATGCCGTGGCTGAGATCCGGCTCGAAGGCGTCACCAAAATCTTCGGCTCAAAGGTGCGGGCGGTCGACCAGGTCGACCTCACCATTGCCGACCAGGAGTTCATGGTCCTGCTCGGGCCCAGCGGCTGTGGCAAGACGACCCTGATGCGCGTCGTCGCCGGCTTGGAGTACCCCGACGGCGGCCGGGTCATGATCGGCGACCGGGACGTGACCGATCTTCCTCCGCGGCGGCGGCAGATCGCGATGGTCTTCCAGAGCTACGCCGTCTTCCCCCATCTTTCGGTGTTCGAGAACATCGCCTTCGGGCTGCGGATGGGCCGAATCGCCAAGCCGGAGGTGCAACGCCGGGTCGGCGCCGTCGCCGAGCTGGTCCAGCTCTCTCCCTATCTGGAGCGCTACCCGGCCCAGCTCTCCGGCGGCCAGCGGCAACGGGTGGCGGTGGCGCGGGCGATCGTGATGGAGCCGGCCGTGCTACTGATGGACGAGCCGCTCTCGAACCTCGATGCCCTGCTGCGGCTCAACTTCCGGGCCGAGCTGAAAAAGCTGGTGGCCGAGCTGCGGACCACTACCATCTACGTCACCCACGACCAGGTCGAGGCGCTCAGCCTGGGCGACCGGATCGCGGTCATGCGCGAGGGCAAGATCGTCCAGTGCGGCACGCCGATGGACGTCTACGACCGGCCGCACACCGAGTTCGTCGGCAGCTTCATCGGCAACCCGCCGATGAACTTCGTCCGTGGCCGGCTGGAACGGGCTAACGGGGCGAGTCGAATCGCGATCGGAGAGCAACGGCTGGCGGTGCCGGCGGCGATCGCGGCCAAGCTCGAAAACGAGCTTGTGGTCGGCATCCGGGCCGAGAACATCGAGGCGACGCCCGACGCCGCGACGGACGCCCTCCAAGCCCAAGTCCAGGTGGTCGAGCCGCTCGGCTCCCACCTGCTGCTGACCGCCAGCGTCGGCGACCAAGAGCTCAAGATTCAGACCCGGACCGACTTTCCGGCCCAACCGAACGCCCCAATCTGGCTGCGCCCGGAATCGGACAAGATCCGCTGGTTCGATCCCCGGACCGGCACGGAGGTTTCTCTGACATGAGCGACGAGCAACCAGCGACGGCCGGCGACGGGCTGGCGGCACGAGCGGCGGCTGTGCTTCATGCCAACGATCTCGGCGGCTGGACAAAGGCCGCGCCCCGGCTCTATCCCCACCAGTGGAGTTGGGACGCCGCCTTCATCGCCGTCGGCTGGGCCCGGCTCGACACCCGCCGCGCCGCCGCCGAGCTGCGCACCCTCTTCGCCGCCCAGTGGCCGACCGGGATGGTGCCCCACATCGTCTTCAACCCGGATATTCCGCGTGGCGTCTATTTCCCGGACGCCACGTTCTGGGACAGTGACGGCGCCGGCGCCCCCGTCGGCGCTCCCGCCAACACCAGCGGCATCTGCCAACCTCCCGTCCACGCCATCGCCGCCCGCCACATCTGGCTGGTTGCTCAGGGTGGAGATCCAGCGGGAATCGCCGCCGCCCGCGATTTCCTGATCGAGCTCTACCCGCGCCTCCTCGCCTGGCATCGCTACCTCTTGACCAACCGTGACCCCGAGGGCTCCGGCCTGATCACCGTCTACCACCCCTGGGAAAGCACCGACAACTCCCCTCGCTGGGACGCGACGCTGGCCGCGGTCAAGGTCGGCGAGCTGGCGCCCTATACCCGGGCCGACCTCCAACACGTCGCCGACCCCTCGCAACGCCCGACCAAAGAAGAGTACGACCGCTACCTCTGGCTCGTGGAGGAACTCAAACGAGCGCGCTACACCGACGCCACGATCCAGCGCGTTCATCCCTTCCAGATCAAAGACGTCTTCGCCAGCGGCATTCTGGTCGCCGCCAACGACGCGCTGCTCGCGATCGCGGAGGTCATCGGCGCCCCGGATGAAGACCGGGATATGATCGCCCAATGGGCGACGCGCGGCCGGAGCGGTCTCGACCAGCACTGGGACGCCGAACTTGGGCTGTGTCTCGACCACGACGTCCTGGCCGATACACCGATCGTGACCCGTACGGTCACCGGCTTCGCTCCCCTGATCGCGGGCGGCCTCACCCCGGACCGCCAACAAGCCCTGCTGGCGACCTTCGACTCGACCGCTTTCACCGGGCACCCGGATCTCCGCTGGGCCGTGCCGCCCAGCACCAGCCCCGAGGATCCCGCCTTCCAGCCCCGCCGCTACTGGCGCGGCCCGACCTGGCCGGTCATCACCTGGCTCTACTGGTGGTCACTGGTGCGGATCGGTGAGACGGAACGCGCGGCCCGGCTCCGCGCCGCCGCCCTCGACCAGCTCGCCGCAATCGACTTCGCCGAGTACGTTGAGCCCTTCACCGGCGAGCCGCTCGGATCCATCGACCAATCGTGGAG
>JACCYK010000362.1 GCA_013696525.1 Chloroflexia bacterium | reverse complement strand
CCCGACATGCTCGGCGTCCTGGTCCATGAGGCGGCGCACCACGCGACGACCGGGATCGGCGACGACTACGCCGAGCGGGAAGTGATCGCCCAGAGTGTGGCCTACCTGGTCCTCGACGGGTTGGGTCTCGATGCCGGCGCCGTCAGCGCCGACTACCTGGCCGGTTGGATCGGCAGCAAACCCGAGCGCCTGAGCGTGGCTATCCCCCAGATCGTCAGCACCGCCGACAGCTTCCTCGACGCCATCCAGCACGCCAGGCAAGCCCCGCTCGCCGCCTGAGCCAGCCCCAAACGTCACATGATCCGTTCGAGCGCGTCCTGGGGACTCCAGGACGCGCCAAAGGAGCTACGCCATGACGACAACAACCACCGACCCCCGCTGCAAGCGTTGCGGCAACTGGCTGATCGGGTTTGAGCAACGCGGCGACACCTGCGCCGCGTGTCTCGGCACGGGCGATGGCCGAGACCACGATGACACCAGCGACCACTTTGAGCGGCAGATGGAGCGAGCGCGTGAGCTAGAGCGCTTGCACCAGGAGGCCGAGCTAGACGCCGCCCGGACCGACCCCGAGGCCCGGAGCCCGGAGCGGGCCGAGCTGAACGCCTTGCTCCTCCCCACGGCTGGCGTCGAGTTCGTGGTCGTGCATCCCCATGACCCGCGCCCCATCGAGCAGCAGCCACGGGTGCGGACCGTGCTGCGGGCGGTCGTCACCGCCCGCGAGCTGGCCACCCGCTATCAGTGTTCCATCGACACGTGGATCTGGGATACCGAGCATCACGAGCTGGACGGCCCCTACCCTTTCCCCGTCCCCGGTACCCGATAGGGCGCGTCCTGGTAGCTCAGGACGCGCCGCGGGAGCGCCCCTCGCAATGATGATTACCGTCGACACAACCTGTCCCACCCGCGGCAGGGTTCGCCCGCTCCCGATGCCATCGCCGCCACTGCCCACCTCGCGTCTCCTTGCCCGCCGGCCGGTGCGCATCTCACCCGCGCCGCATGCTGCCCTGGTCGAGGTGCGTGCCGCTATCGCTCGCGGTCCGCCACGATCAGGCCGCCCCGTCGTCGATCGCATCAGCCATGTGAGCCAGAGAGGAACCGTGATGCCCAAGTCCACTGCTCCCGTCGCCACCAGCCCGCTCGATGGACCGATCCCGCCCGCCATGTCTACCCCGCTGGGAGCAATTCCAACCCTGACCGTTCATCTGGTCATCTTCGACAACACCGCGCCCCGCGAAGCGCACGCCACCTGCACCATCTCGCCGAGCGGCATCGTGTGTGATCGTTACGCCGGCGACGGCAAGGTGCTCGTCCATGCCGAGATCGATCAGCCCGTCGTCGGCTTGCTCTCGGCGCTGCTCGATGCCGCATCCCGGAACGGGACGGAGCAATGAGCGCCGCCGAAACCTTACGCCGGAGCATGCTCGACCGGAGTGGACGGACGCCCAACCAGGAGTAGGAGGAACCCGACGCCCACGCGGGGGATGCACCTCGCATCCCCCGCGTCCAGATTCACCCAGACTGGACGGCCATATCCTAGAATAGAAACCGTGGCTTTAGAACCACCGCGACGAGCGAAAGGCAACCACATGACCCACCAGGCTGACGATCCCACGCTGTTTCTCACGATCAAAGAGCTCGCGGTCCTGACCGGCCAGAGCGCCAAGACCCTGCACAGCCAGGCGGCGAAGGGAATCCTGCCGCTGCCCACGTTGAAATTCGGCAGCCGGTACTTGATTCCCAGGAAAGCGATCGAGGATCTGGTTGGCCCGATCGCGTTGCGTGGTCAGGCCCGGGTGAGCTTGCCGACCCGGTACTAGCAATCCAGAGGAGGCTCCATTGAGCGAGCGCAGCGCGCGGGACCTGGCGTTGCTGGCCGCGATCATTGCTGCGGCCGGGGATGCCATCACCAGCACCGATCGGGACGGCCGCATCACGACCTGGAACCCGGCCGCCGAACGACTCTTCGGTATCGCCACGGCCGACGCGGTCGGGCATCCCGGCGGCCTGACCGTGCCAGGCGAATACGTCGCGGAGTGGATTCGCTTCCTGAACCAGGTCCGGATGGCGTCTACCCCGCGGACGCTGCACACCAAGCGAGGCCGCCAGGATGGCACGCTGGTTGACGTCGCGATCGTGGCCGCGACCCTCCGTGATCCGAACGGCGCGGTGATCGGCGACGTGAGCATTGTCCGCGACACTTCAGAGCAAAAGCGAGCCGCGCTGGCGACGACGGAGCTCGTCCATCAACTCCAGGCCGCCAATCACGCCTTGGCCCAGTTGAACGCGACCAAGAGCGAGTTCGTCGCCACGATCAGCCATGAATTCCGAACCCCGCTGACCAGCATCCAGGGCTTCAGCGAATTGCTCGACTCGGCGGAGCTCACCCCCGACGAGGTGCGCACCTTCGCCCGCGCCATCAACCAGAATGCGCTCCGCCTGGGCCGGATGATCGGCAACGTGCTCGACCTGGAGTCCCTCGAAGCCGGACACCAGCAGATCAGCCGGGCACCGCTCTCCCTGAACCAGCTCGTGGTCCGCGTCCTGGACGTGATGCAGGCCCTGACGGCGGGACATCGTATCGTCACCCGGTTCGATCCCGCCTTGCCGGACATCCATGGCGATGCCGATCTGATGGAACGAGTGGTTATCAACCTGGTGAGCAATGCGGTCAAGTATTCCCCCGCGGGCAGCAGCCCCATCATGCTCACCACCGGCCTCCGACACGGAGACGTGGAACTGACGGTGGCGGATGCGGGACTTGGGGTACCGGCCGAGCATCGAGAGACAATCTTTGCCCGGTACGGCCGGATTGCCCGTCCCGAGCAAGTGGGGATCGAAGGGACCGGGTTGGGGCTACCGATTGCCCGGCACATCCTGGAGATTCACAATGGGCGGATCTGGGTGGAAGCAAACAGCCCGACCGGCTCCATCTTCCATGTGGTGCTCCCAGCGGCTGTAGCGACGACGTAGGCGAGAAGCGCGTGATGGCGATGCGGTTGAATGTTGCCCGCCGCCAGCTCACCGACGCCCAGAAAGTCGTCCTCGGCCGCCAGATCGAGCCGGATATTGCCGCGATCACGAAACAACGGAAGACGGCCACGCTACGACGGGGAGATCAAGCACCCTCCC
>JACCYK010000583.1 GCA_013696525.1 Chloroflexia bacterium | reverse complement strand
GGCGTCAAGGAGCCGCCGGCAGCGCCGGCGCGGGTTCCAAATGGGTCGAGCGCGGCGGCGACCGCCGCCGCGGGTGTCAGGTTCCGTCCGGTGGACCACACGGTCGCAAACCGCTGCTCGCCGAGGGTGACGCGGCTGGCAGCCACGGCCCGCTCCAGGGCTGCCAGGTTCTCTTGCACCCGGTAGCGTAGCCCGATCCGTTCGCGCACCGCTTCGGCCGCTCCCAGCAGCATGGCGCCGCGTTTCACCTCGCCGGTAGCGATTGCTACAATTCCGACCGCCTCGATCACCTCGGCGACGATGCGCGTCCGCGGATTGACCTGACCCAGCGCCAGCGCCTGGCGATAGAATGACATCGCGTGCTCATATTCGCCCTGGTCGCGCGCCAGGTCGCCGAGATCCCCCAGGATGAGAACCGTCCCAAAGGCGTACCCCGCGTCACGAAGAAGACGCAGCGCGGTTTCGAGCCGTTCGGTCGCGAGCGCGTAGTCACCATCCGTGCGCGAGATGACGGCGAGATTTGTCAAACCCCAGCCGGTCATGATTCCCCTCAGCCGTTGGTCTGGCACGATCTGAGCCGCACTGCTCGACGCCTCCAAGAGCGCCGAGCCACGGACGTGGTCCCCCTGGGCAATGGCCACCGCGCCGAGCCCGAGGAGCGCGAAGGCCTCGATAAACACCTCACCCTGGCCCTGGCTCGCGGCCAGTCCTTCCGTCAGATGCCCCACCGCATCCTGAAACGCACCTTGAAAGGCCTCGATTATGCCGAGCGAGACGAGAGCCTTCGCCCGATCAACGATTGCCGTGGTGGTAGCGTGCGCCAATGCGCGTTCCAGCCAGTTGCGGCCCTCGTGGTAGTGGCCCTGCCCGCTCAGATAGTGGCCGAGCGTGGCCGCGACGTGAAGGAAGGCTCGATCGTCGTTGCGCTCCGCCAGCCACGCCAGAGCCACCCGTAGATTGGCGTGCTCCGCTTCCAGCACGGCCAGGATCTGGTTGGCCCCTGGTAGCAAGACGGCCAGCTCATGCTCTTCGGCGAGGGCCGCGAAATAGGCCGCATGACACGCCCGGATCTGTTCTTCCTCACCGCTCGCCGCCAAATGCTCTTGCGCGAAGTCGCGGATCGTTTCCAGCATGCGGTAGCGCGTCGTCCCATACGAATCAGTCTCCGCTTGCAGCAGGCTGGCATCGACGAGAGCGGCGATCAGATCAAGCGTGGAGCGACAACTGGCGCGCTCCGAGGTGGGGCCATCCTCTCCCACATACTCCGCCGCCTCCAGCGTGCAGCCGCCAGTAAACACCGCGAGTCGCCGGAAGAGGGCCTGTTCGTCAGCGGAGAGCAGTTGGTATGACCAGGCGATCGCGTCTCGCATTGTTTGCAGGCGGAGCGGCCGATCACGGCCGCCGCCGGTGAGCAGTGGCAATCGCCGATCCAAACGTTCCCACAGCATCGGCAACGACAGGTGATTGACGCGCGCCGCGGCGAGCTCGATCGCCAGGGGCACACCGTCCAGTCGCCGGCAGATGTCCGCTACCAGTGGCGCGTTGTCGTCGGTCACCGCGAAGGACGGCGATATCGCCTGGCCGCGATGCGCGAAGAGCTGGACAGCCGCCGATCGTGGCGAGCCGTCGATCGCGGTGGCGGCGTCGAGGTCAGGCACGGCCAGTGGTGGGACCGGCAGGGCATACTCACCGTCAATCCGCAGCAACAGGCGGCTTGTCACCAGAACCTTGAGCCGCGGGCAGACCGCCAGCAAGTCGCTGACAAGCGGCGCGGCCGACACCACATGCTCGAAATTGTCGAGCACCAGCAGCGTCTCGGCGTATCGCAGGGCGACCGACAACGCGCGCCCGGTATGCGCATTGCCGGCCTCAGGAAGTCCAGTGGCCCGAGCCACGGTGGTCGCCACAAGGCCGGCGTCAAGGACAGCGGCCAGCGCAACGAAGCGAACGCCATCCGCGTATTCATCGTTGACCCGCGTGGCGATCTCCAGTGCCCGGCGGGTCTTGCCAATACCACCGGGGCCGGTCAGGGTCAGGAGGCGAACGTCAGGGCGACGCAGCAGCGCCAATGCCAGCGCCAACTCGCGCTCGCGGCCGATCAGGGGCGAGGGCGGAACTGGCGTCGGAGAACGCTTCGGATGGTCCGTCGGCGGTGAAATCCCCATGATGAACGTATGCATCCGAGCCGCGAAGCGTTGAGCAAGACCGCGCGCGGTCACGATGGCTACTGGACTACTGGCTCACTATAGCGCGGGGCCGTCCCGGGCGCGTGGTGCATGCGGGCGCAATCAGCCCGCATGCAGCCCGCAACGTCGGTTCGAAAGCGGTGGCCACGAGTCAAACTTACGTTGTAATCTAGGTGGGCGCGAGAGGTGGCTGCCAATGACGACGGAACCCAAATCAAAGGCGGAGCCCCGGACCCCGTTGAGCAAGGAGCGGGTGCTGCTCGCCGCTACCAAGCTGGCCGACGATGGTGGCGTCGCATCGCTCAGCATGCGCCGGCTCGGCCAAGAGCTGGGGGTTGAGGCGATGTCGCTCTACAACCATGTCGCCAACAAGGACGAAATCCTCGACGGCATCGTCGACCTTATTTTTAGTGAGATCGGACTGCCGCCGGGAGCCGACTGGAGGACGGCCATGCGCCAGCGAGCGATTGCGGCTCGCGCCGTGCTGGTGCGCCACCCGTGGGCAATCGGGCTGCTGGACTCCCGCCGACAACCTGGTCCCGCCACTCTGCGCCATCACAACGGGGTGATCGGGAGCCTGCGGCAGGCTGGCTTCTCGATCGCGTTGGCCGCTCACGCCTTTTCCCTCCTGGACAGCTACATCTACGGGTTCGCACTCCAGCAGACGACCTTGCCGTTCGAGACCCCGGAGGAGGCGGCGGAGGTGGCGGCGAGCATGTTCCGAGAGTTCCCGGTCGGTGTCTATCCGTACCTCGCCGAGATGGCCATTCAGCATGTCCTGCGGCCCGGCTACGACTACGCCGAGGAGTTCGAGTTCGGGCTCGACCTCATTCTCGACGGTCTCGAGCGGGCTCGCGACCCATCCTGACGTCGGAATGCGGTTCTGGCGGCGGCAATTTGCCGATCGCCGGCGCGGTGCGGCATCTACGTCCCGACACCCCCCGGAACTTGGCACAGCCGCCCGTCCGCATCGTTCCCGAGCATCCGCTTGTAGCCGGCGCGGCGTATGACTTAACGAGACCGAGTATCCTATAGACGGATTCTCCCCGCGGTTCGCCGTCATATCATCCAGTTAGTTTTGTGAGGTAACAAGAGTGGTTGCAACCTCCCCATCGCTTCCAACCGCACCTAGCCGTGTCCAACGCGCCGCCCGCGCCGGCGCCGTTGCCGCCCTGGTCATGCTTTTCGCTCAGCTCGGGTGGCGGTTGTTTGGGGCGTCGGCCGGCGCCCAATCGTTCCCGGAGTTCATCGTGGCCGCGGTGGCGCGCCTGACACCGCTCAATTTTTTCGGCTACATGACGGAAACCTTCGGTAGCCTGGCGCAGAACTCGCTCTTCGTCGTGGTGCTTATCGGCGTCGTCGTCGTTGGCTACGAGGCGGGGACGATCGCCGAACGCTTGTTCGCCACCGGCCGCTTCGGCGACGGGCCGGGCGGCCGGGTGTTGTCTGGCCTGGCAATCGCGGCGCTCCTCTTTATCTTCACCATGCTGGTGGTCCTGCCGGTCGCATATCTGGGCTTCTTCGCCCGGTCGAGCCGGAACAGCACCGAGATCGTGCTGCAGTTGGTCGCCACCTTCGCCCTCTACGCGATTGCCTGGGCCGTCATCACGGCCGTGATGGCCCGGGATGCCAGACATTCGGAACAAGCCGCCGGACCCGGACCAGCCGACCAGCATGTGGCGCGGCGAGCCTTCTTGGGAGCAGGGACGCTGGCGCTCACGGGCGGCGTCGGGGTGTTGGCCTGGCGGGTCATGCAGCCGCGAACCGTGGCCGATGAAGCGGCCAGCCAGCAGGCGGCCCAGGAGATCGCCGCTCGCGCTGGCGGCCGGGTCTCGACCCAAGCGGCAACGCCGCCGCCGGTGAGTGAGACCGATCAGGCCGATGCCTTGGAGGCGGCGACGCGGGGCGTCGCCCAAGTCTTCGAGGAGTTGGAAGCGGCCGGTGAGCTGACGCCGCGAATCACCGCGGTCGCGGACTTCTACCATGTGTCGAAAAACTTACTCGATCCCACGGTTGATGCCGAAAGCTGGAGCTTGACCATCGACGGCCTCGTCGACACACCGCTGACCTTTAACTATGAAGACCTGGTGACGCGGGCAACGACGCAAAACATCTCGACCTTGTGCTGCATCTCGAATGAGCTGAATGGCGATCTGGTCGGGACGGCGGAGTGGACCGGGGTGCCACTGGCCGAGCTGCTGAGCGAGGCGGGCGTGCAAGCGGAGGCGATCGATCTCAAGTTTAGCTGCGCCGACGACTACGAAGACTCGATTCCGGTCGCGGTCGGGCAGGATCCAAACGTGCTGGTCGTGGTCGGCATGAACGGGGAGCCGCTGGCGCCCGATCATGGCTATCCGGCGCGATTGATCGTGCCGCCGATCTATGGCATGAAGAATGTCAAGTGGGTGCAGCGGATCGAGCTCGTCGATCACGATTTCCTCGGCTACTGGCAGACCCGGGGCTGGGACGACACCGCGACTTACCAGATCTGGGGCCGGATCGACAGCCCGACCCGCCGCGACACGCTCCAACCAGGACCGGTGATCGCGGCCGGCGTCGCTTCGGCCGGTGATCGTGGCATTTCGCGGGTGGAGTTGAGCCTGGACGAGGGCGAGACTTGGGCCGATGCCACCCTTGAGCCATCAATCAACCCGCCGTTCACCTGGGTCCGCTGGGCGTTCCCATTCGAAGCCACCGTGGACATGTCCGAGCTGACGATGCGAGCCACCGATGGCGAGGGCAACGTCGCCACCAGCCAGCGCCGGCCGCCGCTCCCGGCCGGGGCCACGGGCTGGCCGCAACAGGCGATTAGCGCAGAAGCGTCCTAATCAGCTGGAGTGTGACTACCGAACCGCGACGACCGCGTCGCGCTGGACTAAAAGTCCGCGCTGAGCATCACGAAGTCCTTTCAGGACTAGGATTGGAATATTCGATACGCGTTAATACATACAACATAGAGGAAATAAACTTCTCCTACGGAGGACTCCTCGTGATTAGGCCCGGAGGGACTTCGTGATGCTCAGCGCGGACTTTTAGTCCAGCGTCCGGACCGACACGATTCCAACATGATCCAACCGAGTTCCAATAAGGGACCGCAATCAAACTTTTCCCGACAAACGATCAATCATTTTCCGACGAGAACGGCGCCGATTCGGCAACGCTTCCCGTCTATGGGCTTGACACTGGGACTCTACACTGGATGGGTGAGAGGTATCGGTGGCTGGGCCGGTGGTCACGGCGGCTGTCTAGCGGCGCCTGATGTCGGCCCACGGCGGGCGTCCGTCTCATCTTGAACGAGCGATCACTCGCGGGGCACGCCCCTGTTCAACGGAGTAGTACGATGCGCGATTCCGCCCACGCCCAAGTCCTTTCCGAACATGACAGCGCCGCGGCCGGCGCCCGGGCGGTCCATCCCGGATGGCTGACGCATGAACCGCACGTCAGCCCGGAGACGACGGAATCGCCGGACCTGACCCGGTTCGCGGCCTTTACCCAGTTGCTGAAGACCGCCGGCGCGCTCGACCGCGCCGCCGCCGATGCCCTGGCCGACCTCGATCTCACCGCCGGCGCCTTTGGCGCGTTGCTGGAGCTTGGTGAAGTGGGAGAGTCCGGGCTGGCGCCTTCGGAGCTGGCGCGCCGGTTGGCGGTCGCGCGGAGGACGGCGACGCTCTACGTCGATATCCTGGCCCGCCAGGGCTGGGCCGAGCGACGACCCCACCCGGCCGATCGCCGGATGGTGCTGGCGGTGTTGACGCCCGTTGGACGTCGCTTGCT
>JACCYK010000334.1 GCA_013696525.1 Chloroflexia bacterium | reverse complement strand
GGGTCAGCGTCACGGTCAGGTCGTCAACTACATCGATGCTGGCGACGCTGGCCAGCTTGGCCGCCAGGAAGCTCCCGGCCTCCGGGTTCAGGACCAGATCGAGGGTGAACTTGACGTCGTCGGCGGTGAACGCTTCACCGTCATGCCAGGTGATGCCGTCATTGAGCGTGATGGTGTAGAGCAGGCCGTCGTCCGCCACATCCCACGATTCAGCCAGCTCCCCTTGGAGCGCGGTGAAATCGACGTCGTAGACCAGCAGCTTAGAGAAATAGAGCTCCAGCCAGGTCAGGCCGGCGGTCGCGATCAGGGGATTGAAAACCTCCGGCGCCCCGCCGGGACCGACGTCAAACCCTCCAATCAGGGTGCCCCCGGCGCCGGCCTCGGGGCTCGACTCCTGGGCCAGGAGCGCGGAGGGTGCCAGCAGCAGCAAACTGAGCACCAGTGCCAGCGGGACGGCGAACCGTGACCGGTCTCGATTCCGGGCGATCCGTGACATGAGCCACTCCTTTCGTTCAGTGACCGCGGACATCGCGGCCATCGGCTCCACCGCGAATTGCCGGCTCCTTGCCGGCGAGCTGTTGGTCAGAACACCCCACTCGGAGTCAACGACATCATCGGCGCCGTGACCCCGACGCCATTGTTTCGGACTGGTCGTGCTCAAGCAGCGGCACCCAGGCTAAGGCGCCGGCGAAGTGGACGGACATCGCCGCTGCCGCCGCTTGCCCTTGGTGGGCAACGATGGAATTGAGGATGTCGCGATGCTGCCCCGCGGTTTCACCGAGGAGGATGGTTCGCCGCGACGACTCCTGGCCGACCGCGCTAAAAATGTCCCAGAACGCCCGGAGGAGCTGGATGATGAGATCGTTCCCGAGCGGCCGGTACAACACTTCGTGAAACTCGCGGTCTTCATCCACGAACTGCCGACCTCGCGCCGCCGACGCTTCCATCCTCGCCACGAGCAGCTCGAGCTGCTCGAGTTGCGGTGCGGTAGCCGCCTCGGTGACGCGCGGCATCAAGGCGGTCTCGAGCACCTGGCGCAGATCGAGCAGCTCGCGGATTGCGCGCGGCATCGTCTCGCGGGAGACGAGGATCTGAAAGGTGAGCCCATTGATCATTGGTTCGAACGAGAACTGACCGACGAAGGTGCCGAACCCATGGCGCGTCTCAACCACGCCGAGGGTTTGCAGCGACTTCATCGCCTCCCGCAGCGAGCCGCGACTAATCCCCAGGATGCGGGCCAGCTCGGTCTCGGCCGGCAGGGCATCGCCCGGTTGGTAGCCGTGGTCGATGATGACCCGCTTGATCCGATCCTGGATCGCCTGATGCAAGTCGCCAGAGCGGATCGGGTCGACGATACGTTCCATCGTGGCCCTCATTGTCGCCATCATCGGGAGAGCGAACCTTAGATGTCCGATGTCTGACCTTTGACCAGACTATGCGATAGGTTTGGCCGGTTGTCAAGAGGGGAATGCAGGCTGGGTGCTCGGCGAGTCGTCCTCGTTAACCCTTCATGCCGCCAGCGGTCATGCCGACCACGATCTGGCGTTGGACGAAGACGGTGATGAGCAGCACCGGCAGGGTCACGACGAGGGCGGCCGCCGCGAGCTTCCCCCACGCCAGCTGCTCGAAGGTCAACACATTGAAGACGGCGACCGGTAAGGTCCGGGTATCGCGCCCGGCCAAGACGACCGCGAAGATGAAGTTGTTCCAGGAGAAGATGAAGGCAAGGATGGCCGACACCACGATGCCGGGCCGGGAGAGCGGCAACGCCACGTCTTTGAAAGCGGACCAGATCGTCGCCCCATCGACGAGGGCGGCTTCTTCAAGCTCGGGATGAAGGTCCTCGAAGAAGCCCATCATTACCCAGATCGTGATCGGCAGGCCAATGACGAGATGGGTGATGATCAGTGCCCACAGCGTATTGTTCAACCGCAGCCCCTGGAACAAGATAAACCACGGGATGAGGTAGCTGAGACCCGGTGTCATCCGCGAGATCAGGACAAAGGCAGCCAGCCCGTGGGCCTTGGCCTTGGCGATGCCGTAGCCGGCGGCTACGCCGACCGCCAAGGAGATAGCGGTCGAGGCGGTGGCGACGATGAAGCTATTGACGGCATAAAGCCCGAACGGGCTGTCCTCGAAGACGTCGCGAAAATTGTCGAGGGTCGGGCTGCCGGGAACAAAGATCGGCGGATAGGCGACGTTCTCGACGTTTGGTTTCAGCGACAGCGAGAGCATCCACAAAAAGACGAACATCACTGGCGACATCAGGAGCAGGAGTGCCGCCCAGAAGCCGATCCGGCGCCAAAGCCGGCGCCGCCGCTTGGCAACCCGAATGGCGGCTGGTTGGCTCAGCGTGGACGTCGCTACGACCATTTGGTGCGCTGCCTTAAGATCAGGAGCGCCAGCGAGCAGGCC
>JACCYK010000285.1 GCA_013696525.1 Chloroflexia bacterium | reverse complement strand
AGGCAAAGCCGACCTGGTCGAACCGGATCTCACCGCGAAACGGCGGCGCCTCGCGGTCCCCATCGCGGACCTCGGACTCGTGGTCAAGCACCTCGGTGATGCGGTCGACGCAACTGCTGGCTTTGCTGGCTCGCTCCGCTACGCGCGAGATGCGCCGCAGCGGCCGGTAGAAGCTTTGCATGTAGGCGACAAAGACGATCAGCTCGCCGGGAGTTAGCCGGCCGGCAATGACCTCGGTCGCCCCGAACCAGAGGGTCAGGGCCATGCCGACCGCGACCGCCAGCTCGACCCCCTGATTAAGCCGTCCTTCGAGCCGGGCCGTTTTCAAGCCGCTGCGCAGGCTTCGCTTGTTCAGCCCGCGTAGCCGCTCGTCCTCTTCATCCTCGCGGGCGAAAAGTTGGACGACGTGGATACCAGAGAGCGCCTCGTGCAAGCGTGCTGCCAGCTCGCCCTCCCGTCGCCGTTGCTTGCCCGCCGCCTTGCGGATGCGGCCGGAGAAGACGGTGACCAGGGCGAAGATCACCGGGATGGTGATGACCGCCAACAGCGCCAACCGCCAGTTCATGATGAACATGATCGTCACGAAGCCGGCCATGATGACGGTCTCGGAGACGAGCGAGAGCAATGACGCGGTCAGCAGCTCGCGCAGGTTGTTGACATCGCTGGTCAACCGGGTCAAGAGATCGCCGGTACTGCTCTGGTTGTGGAATCGCAGCGACAGCCGCTGGAGATGGGCAAAGAGACGGCGCCGGATGCGTAGCACGACCTCCTGGCCAACCCTGGAGGTCAGGTAGCTCTGGTAGTAGTAGAAAACGCCGCGCAGCGCGGCCAGCGCTAGGATGGCGCCCGTGGCAACGAGCAAAATCCGGATCCGGTCATTGCCGATCGTCTGGTCGAGCCAGGGAATCGGCGTCGCGATGGGGATCCCGGTCAGGACGTTGTCGAAGATGAACTTGAGGGGCCAGGGCTCGGCCAAGCGCATCGCGGTGTAGCCGATGGCGCAAAGGAGTGCGCCGAGCAAGGTGCGCCAGTGAGGATACAGCTCGCCACGAAACCGGCGGATCGTATCCGCGGAGGACAGCAAGCCGCGAGCCTGGCCGCGGATGATTTCGATCGGCATGGCCATTTCAGCCGACCTCCGCCGGCCGTCGTGACCGTTGGGCTAGTTCGGAGACGGCGCGGGCATTGCCGATCCAGGTGTGATGCTGTTGCACCTCGGCTCGGCCGGCGCGGCCGAGCGCCGCCGCCCACGCTGGATCTCCCAGCACGGCCGCGATCGCGGCGGCAAGGGCGGCCCGGTCGCCGGGTGGGTAGAGCAAGCCGGTCTCCTGGTGGCGAATGCAGTCGGTGATCTGACCGATCGCGGCGGCGACCACCGGCCGGCCGGCGGCCATGTACTCGAACAGCTTCAACGGCGAGAAGTAGAAATCCGGCGCCTCGTCGTACGGAGCGACGGCCACGTCCATCGCCCCGATGTAGGCGGGAATCTCGTCGTGGGGGACGGTGCCCGTGAACGTGGTTGCCCCGGCGATGCCCAAATGCGCGGCTTGCTCCGCCAGGTCCGCTCGTTGCGGCCCCTCACCGACAACAAGCAAGTGCGGCGCCGAGCGAGGGCTTGATTCCCGGTGCAGGGCGGCGACAGCGTCGACCAGGGTGGCCGTGCCGTGCCACGCTTTCAAGGTGCCGACGAAGCCAACGATTGGCGTGCCGGGCGGAATCCCGAGCCGAGCCCGCGTCGCCTCGCGCCCGTGCTCACCGGCGGCGAACCGATCGGTGTCGACCCCATTGGGAAGCACCGTCACTCGTTCGGCGGCGACCCCCAGCGAGACCAGCCATTCCTTCAGCGGCGCCGAGACGGCGACGACGTGATCGGCGCCGCGGGCGATCGTCCACTCCACGGCGCGCGCCGTGCGGGCATAGGCGAGACCGCGATGGGTCGCCTGCTCGGCGCTCAACGGCGCGTTCACTTCCAGGATTAGAGGCACGTCCAAGTCGTGCGCCAGGTCGAGGCCGGCCGTCCCCTGCAAGCTGTAACGCTCGTAGAGGGCGTTGGGCGCGAATCGCTGGAGCAGCGGGGCGACCTGGTGCCGGAACGTGCTCGTAAAGAGCATCGATCGCACTTCCTTCGCCACCACCTCGCCGGCGGCGGGGTCGTCGCGCAAGAGGTCGTACCGAAGCTTATCGGCATGGGCCAGCGCTATCTCATGCACGGGGACGTGAAACTCGGGCGGGGCTGGACCGCCGGCGCGAGCGGCGAAGATCTCGACCTCGTGCCCGAGCGCTCGCAGCGCCCGGCTCAGCTCGCGGACATGAATCGACGCTCCCTTGCTGCCGTGAACCGGGATCCCGAAGTCGGTACAGAGGTACGCTAGCCGCATGATGGCGTTTCCGCCTTCCCGGCAAAGAGCGCGCGCAAGGCGGTGATGTTGGTTCGCAGGTCGAACCGCTCCTCGATCCGCTGGCGGCCGGCCCGGGCCAGGTGTCGCGTCCGCTCCGGGCTCGCCAGCGCCTGCCGGAGGGTGGCGGCTAACGCCACCGGGTCGCGTTCCGCCGTGAGCAGGCCGGTCTGGCCGTGCTCGACCAGCTCCGGAATTCCGGTGACGGCGGTCGAGACGACCGGCACCCCGAGCGCCATGGCTTCGATCAGCACCGTCGGCAAGCCGTCGCGGTTGCCATCGTCGCCGATGATGCAGGGAGCGACGACGACGCTCGCCCGCGGGTAGAGCTCGATCAGGGTTTCGCGCGGCAGCGCCCCGACCAGCTCGACGTGGCCGGCCAGGTCCAGCTCGGTGATGAGCGCCCGCAGCTCCGCCTCTTGCGGCCCCTTGCCGACGATCTGACACCGGAATCGGCCACCCTCATCGCGGAGGATGGCGCAGGCCCGGATCAAGTCGGGAAAGCCCTTCTTTTCGACCAGGCGCCCGACGCCGAGCACCAGCGGCGGGTCATCGGGCCGCGTGCCGTTCGGCGCGAACTGCCGCAAATCCAGCCCGTTGTAAATTCGGACCACCGGAGTTCCCCCGGCGAACTGGTCCAAATGCGTCTGGTTGTAGTCGCTGACGGTAACGGCGAAGCGGGCGGCGCGCAGCTTCCGGGCCAGGACGTCCTCGGCCACGCTATCGGCGTAGATGTCTTTGGCGTGGGCCGTGAAGCTGTACGTGATGCCGGTCAACTGATTCAGATAGAGGGCGACCGAGGTGGCGCTGGTCGCGAAGTGGGCGTGGACATGGGTGATGCCCGCCAGGGTCAACCGAGGCGCGATGAACCCGGCTTGGAGGAACCGCTTCGCGGCCCGCCAGCTCCGTCGCTGTAGCAC
>JACCYK010000579.1 GCA_013696525.1 Chloroflexia bacterium | reverse complement strand
GGAGGGGGATAATGACCGCGACGGCGGTGGCCCACCGTCCCCAGCTCGCCGCCGCGGCGGGCGTCGTCCACCCCGCGGCCGCACCAATGCGGTCGCCGTTGTTGGATGCGACGCCGCTCCGGCGCTGGTCGGCGACCGCCGCCGCGGCCCAGAAGAGTCCGCCCACGACGCAGAGGAGCTGGTTCGCCACCGGCCAGGTGATCGCCTCGATTATGCTCCCTCCCGGCCAGCCGAACGGCGCCCCGATCACATACAGGGGCAGGTAGGCCAGAGTCGCCAGCAGGCGGTAGTCGGGAACCACCAGGACCAACACCGCGGCGGCACTCCACGCGAACGTGAGCAGCACCGCGCGGAGGATGCCGCGCCGCCGCGTCCGGGCCATCGCCAGGGCCACGAGTGCGCCTCCCACACTCAGGGCCACGATCACCGGTACGGCAGTCTCCGCCCGCAGGGAGCCGAATGCTGATAGCACGGCCCCCGGGTCGCTCGCCCCAAAGGGGAACCCGGCGCTCCCCAGCGCGCGGTACAGCCCAAGCAGAAGGGCACCGTAGCCGAGCGACCACGCGGCCGCCGCGTATCCCGCCCATTCCGGCCACCGCCGCCGCCAACCGGTGGACGCCGTTCGTACCGCGCCGGTTGCCACGCCGCCCATTTCCGCGGCCATATCAATTCCCTTCCTCAATGTGATCGTTCGTCACCGAGCCGTCTTCACCGGCGGTTCGCCTGACCCTCGTCCGCGCCATCGCCACCGCTCCCAACGATCTTCGCATCACGTTCTAGAATCTTCATTCTAGAATTCATCTGCTATAATACTCAGCCGGGGAGCGCTGTCAAGCGGAGGACCGGCATGCCGAGACCGGCAAAATTTACCGAGGACCAGATCCTCGACGCCGCCTTACGCCTGGTGGCTGGCGGAGGCCCGGGGGCGGCCACGATCGGCGGCATCGCCGCCCTGATGGGGGCGCCGAGCGGCTCGATTTACTACCGCTTCAAGTCGCGGGATCTCCTGCTGGCACGGCTCTGGATCCGGACAATCAAGCGCTTCCAGCAAGGCTTCATCGCGGCCCTCGGCCACGACGACCTCGACGCGGCGGCGCTCGGAGCGGCCCTCTACAATGTCCGTTGGGCGCGCGAGCACCTCGATGAGGCTAAAGTGCTCTTACTCTACCGGAGTGAGGAGCTCGCCGCGCGCTGGCCACACGAGCTGGGGGCGGAGCTGGCCACCCTCAATGCCGATGTCTTCACGGCGATACGAGATCACGCGCTTCGACGCTATGGTGAGGACAGTGATGGGGCGGCGTTGCGGCGAGTCATCTTCGCCCTGATCGATGTGTCATACGCGGCGGGACGCCGTCACCTGATCGCCGGTGAGCCCCCGCCGCCGTCCATCGACGACCTCGTGACCGAGACCTGTCGATGCGTGCTCGGCATCAACCAAGCGGTTACCTGAGCACCCTTCCGGGCTCCAGCCCCACCCTAAACGAACAGCGGTTCCAGCTCCCACTGCCGGCTGAGCTGCCGCATCTCGTCATCGGACGGCCTCGCCTGGAACCGCTCGGCGGCATCGAGCGCCATGGGCAGGATCTCGATATCGCCGACCGTGTTGAGAAAGACGCCCGGCCGGCCCAACACCCAGTGCATGGCGAGGTCGATCGCGGCCTGGTCCCGCAGCGGCTCGTACCAGGTGGCGGCGGTGGCTGGCCGGTCCCCCCACGGGGCGCGGGTGATGGCCTTGATCGTCTGCACCGCCACGTTCCGCTCCTGGCAGAGCGCCGCCAGGGCCTCGAAGTCGGCGACGTAGGGGACGTTCTCCATCATCGGGTAGTTGTAGGGCAGCAGCACGCTTTCGAAGGGGAACCGTTCGAGCGAGCGCGTATGCATCGCCGCGATCGTCACCCCGTGGCCGGTGACGCCGAGGAAGCGGACCAGCCCTTCGTCCCGCGCCCGCACCGCCGCCTCCAGCGCCCCGCCCGGCCCCATCGCCGTCTCCCACTCGTCCGGCTCGACCAGGTTGTGAAGCTGCAGCAGGTCGATCCGCTCCACCCGCAGCCGCTCCAACGAGCGCCGGATCTCGTCGTACGCGGCCGCCGCCGTCCGCTCCCCGGTCTTCGTCGCCAGGAAGAAGGAGTCCCGATGCTCCGCCAGCCACGGCCCCAGCCGCACCTCCGCCTCGCCGTAGCTGGCCGCCGTATCGATGTGGTTGATCCCGTGCCGGAGGATCAGCTCCATGGTGCGGTCGGCCTCCGCTTGGGAGACCTTGCCCAAGGCGGCGGCACCAAAGATGATGCGGGTGCTCTGGTGCCCGGTCCGGCCGAACGGTTGCGTCGGGATCATCAGCGACCTCCTCTGTTCAGAATCCTGGTGCCAGCGACCCGCGCAGTATATCCGCCCGATGCCGGCCGTGGCGCCGCCGGGAAGCGGCTGGTCCCGGTCGGCGCCCGCCACGGCCGGCAAGAATGGGTAGTTTTACTCATGTGCGCCGGGCTAACGATCCCTATGCTGAATCTCGGAGCGATCGCGCGCGACCACGTCACCGTCCGGCGCCCGCCCCCGAGCGGCGGCGGGCGCTCCCGAGGAGAATCGTCATGATTCAGCAGTTGCCAGCAGCCAAGCCGAGCCGGCGCCCCGGCTCATACCGGACCATGGCGCTCGCCGCCGCGACGCGGCGAACGCTTCAAAACCCGTGGTTCGCGGCCCACGATCTCGACCCGTGCCCGCTCGTCGCCGCCTCCACGACCCGCGCCGATGCCCAACTCGCCACGAGGAGACGCTGATGCGAGTGCTGTTCACGACCCATCCCGGCTCCGGCCACTGGCACCCGCTCGTCCCGTTCGCCGCGGCCCTGCACGCGGCCAGGCACGAGGTGGCGTTCGCCACGACGCCAATCGGCTGTGCCGCTATCTCGGCCCTCGGCTTCCGCTGCTTTCCGGTTGGCGTCGACGACACGGACGAGGAGGCGCGGCAGCGGCGGGAGGAGCTGGCCCGGCTCCCGGGGTCGGAAGCCGCCGCTTGGGCCTGGTCGAACCTCTTCGCGGGGGTTTGGGC